>JAYSWO010000348.1:0-3718 GCA_043717975.1 Ferruginibacter sp.
TATCTAAATAAAAACGGATACTTTAATATAAATGCTTTTTATTCGATATCAAAACCTTTACAAAATCGTAAATATGTATTTGTTTATGGCGGTAATATCAATTTCAACAACAATATTTCTTTTATCAATTCTGAAAAAAATACTGGACAAAATTTGATACTAACCCAGCGCTTTGGTATGGATTATAAGATAAAAAAATGGCTAGAAACGAGTGGAGGTTTGCTGTATTCTTTAAATGATGTAAAAAATTCATTGAGTACCGATGCCAATAACAATATAAAAGCCTGGAGTATTACCCATAGTGCTCGATTGTTTTTTAAATACGACTTTATTTTAAGTTATGATATTGAAAAAACGTTGAACCAAGGTTTCACAAATAATGTAACAGCCAATCCATTAATCATAAATGGTACTTTAGAAAAACAAATATTTAAGCAAAAAAATGCTTCTGTAAAATTACAAGCGTTTGATTTATTAAACGAAAACACAAATGTGGGTAGATCAGTAAATGCTTCAACAGCTGCCATTACAGATACTAGAACCAATAGATTGCAACGTTATTTTATGTTTAGCTTTGTATATAGGTTTAATAAATTTAGTGGCACATCTAAAGGTGGGCCAGGTATGATGCCGGGTATGCCAGGGGGTGGAAGAGGGGAGGTACGTATGATGGGAGGGCCGGGGATGTAAAATTGCATAATGTATTATAAACGAATGCCAACTTTTAAAAGTTGGCATTCGTTTATGTATATTAATTCGCTTAAGATTATGAAAATGGTATTCGAGCTATCCGATTACCTACTTTGCTATCGCAATCTTCACCTTCTTATTTTTTATTTTTTCATTCTTAGCAATCTCTACCACATTACCAATTTTAGATTTTCTTACAGCAGCAAAAGCAGTAAAATCTTTTACTTCTATTAAGCCAATATCATCTTTTTTAAGTTGGCAAGCATGTGATAAAAAACCAACGATATCCATTTTATTTATTTTATCTTTTTTACCCGCAGCAATAAATAAGGTGCTCCATTTTGGTTTTTCGGGCAATGATAATTTTTCAGGCAATGTAAATTCAACAGCATCCTGTGTAATATAGTTCGGTAATCTTTCTTCTTCGCTCCATATCACATATACATTGCCCGTAGCATGCATACGAGCTGTACGACCATTGCGATGCGTAAATTCTGCTTCGGTGTGTGGTAAGTGATAGTGTACAATATTTCTAATGTCGGCAATATCTAATCCACGACTTGCCAAATCTGTGGTAACCAAAATATCAGATGTAGTATTTCTAAATTTTGTAAGCGCTACTTCACGATCTAATTGTTCCATACCACCATGATAAAATACATTTACAATACCTTGCTCTGCCAAAAATTGGCTTGTACGTTCTACGGCATCTCTATGATTGCAAAAAATAATGGTTGATGTATTGTTGCAATAACAAATAAGTTGTAAAAGTGTTTGCAATTTATCTCTATCATCGCTTAACAATGTATTGATGCGTAAATTTTCATTTGGCGCAGCGTCTTCATCGTTTATATAATTTAGGGTTTGCGTGTCGCTCATTTTTACAAATGCAGGAATTTCCACCGCATTTGTGGCAGACGTAAGCATTCTTTTTTCTACCGCTGGCAATGATTCTAAAATAAATTTCATTTCTTCTAAGAAACCAAGTTCAAGGCTTTTGTCAAATTCATCTAACACCAAAAATTTAATATCTTTTGTAGTAAAATTATTTCTGCGAATATGATCTGCCATACGCCCCGCAGTTCCAATAATAATAGCTGGTGGCTGTACCAAATTATTTTCTTCAATTTCTCTTTTATGACCACCATAGCAGGCTATAATTTTAAAACCAGTTTGCATTTGTTTCAATACAGATTCTATTTGCAAAGCCAGCTCACGGCTTGGTACCATTATTAATGCTTGCACGGTTTTTATATCGGCATCTAAGGAGTTTAAAACTGGTAATAAAAAAGCCAACGTTTTTCCTGAGCCTGTAGCAGACAATAAAAGAATATCATTATTTTTTTCTGCCGTATCCATGGCAGTCAATTGCATTTCGTTCAGCTCTTTAATTTTTAGTCTATCTAAATACTGCTGAATATTTTCTTGTGAGATGTTCATTTTGCGAAGATAGCCATTAAACAGGGATATAGTGTAAGTATAATTATAAAATGCTGATTTACAACAAATATGAATTTATTTATTTATCCCATAATTAATATTATGTTAAATAGAATATTCCAAAATCTATAAATCTTTACAATCCTCGGGAATATATAAAAACAAAACAGCCCCTATTTCTAGGAGCTGTTCGTATATATAGATTTTGGTAATTACCATTTGTCAACTACTTCCGTACTTCCGTTATCTACCGGAGCAGTACTTTCAGTTGGTGCTGGAGTTGTATTTTCAACTACAGATTCAGTTGGAGCCACTTCGGAAGCAATTTCAGTTTTCACTTCAGTTGTTGTAGCCGCATCATCCCCTTCATAAGGAGTATCATGATTAAATGCATCGAAATCAAAATCGGGCATCAATTCTGTTTTTACATAATCAACTGCTTCACTAAGCCCTTTTACGAACTTATTAAAATCTTCCTTGTAAACAAAGATTTTATGACGATCATATCCATCAGAATCAAATCTTTTACGACTTTCAGTAATGGTTAAGTAGTAATCACTACCCCTAGTTTCTCTTACATCAAAAAAATAAGTTCTACGTTTTCCAGCTTTAATTCTCTTGCTGTACACACTTTCTTGTTTTCTCTCGTTGTTTTCGTTTTGCTCGTACGCCACTTTAAGTTTGTTTTGTTTATAATTGTTTGTTAAAAATAACCATCGCAAAGATAAAAATGTTTTTGATATGGCAAAATTTATCCTAAACTATTTTAAATGGTCATTTTCTTGTTGTTTTTTATACATTGCATAATACATGCCTTTCATTTGCATAAGCGACTCATGTGTACCCTCTTCTGCAATCTTTCCATCATCCAATAGAACAATTTTATCAAATTTAAACAAAGAAAATATTCTGTGTGTAATGATGACCGCAGTTTTATTATCTAAATAATTATATAAGTTAGTTATTATATCATTTTCAGTACGAGCATCTACAGCACTAAGACAATCATCAAAAATTACAATTTCAGGCTTTTTTATAAGTGCTCTAGCAATGGATATGCGCTGTTTTTGCCCACCCGATAGTGTTACTCCCCGCTCTCCCACCATGGTTTCAAACTTTTCGTCAAATGCATTAATTTCATTAAAAATACTTGCTTGCTTGGCTGCGGTAAACACGGTAAACACTTGCTCATTTGTAGCATTCTTTTCACCAAAGCGTATATTATTTTTTATACTATCGCTAAACAAAAACACATCTTGTGGAACATAGCTTATTTGGGAGCGTATTGAATAGTTTTTTATTTGTTTAATATCATTGCCATCGTATTTTATTTCACCCTTTTGCGTATCATACATACGAAGCATTAATTGAGCAATGGTACTTTTTCCTGAACCTGTTTTGCCAATGATGGCTACTTTTTCGCCTTTATTAATTTGTAATGAAAAGTTTTTTATAGCGTGGATACCAGTGTGTGGGTACACAAAATCTACATTACTAAATGAAATATTACCCTTTAATGTAAAGTTTTTTGCTGTTGGGGCATCTACAATAGTGGGTGTTAATTGCAAAAATTCATTTATTCTTCTTT
>JAYSWO010000349.1:0-9283 GCA_043717975.1 Ferruginibacter sp.
CGCCTAACTTCATCTTCAATTGAACCTTCTATCAATTGACCATTTAATTTTCTCCATTGATGTTGGTGTTGTTTCATTGATTACGTTTTTAATTGCTATTCATTGAGTAATATAACTCAATTATTTTTGGTTATCGTTTGTTAATCATTTTTTAATGTGCTTTTCCACAGTTTTATTTCGTTTGTGGACAAAATACTTTCGTTTAATACCGCTTTCACTTAGCACTACATCTTACTGTAATTACGAAATTATTTTCCTAGAGATGTGTCAAAGATTCGAACTTTGTTCTCCCGATTTGCAGTCGGGTGCATACGCCATGTCTGCCAACACATCTTAAAGTGGACAAAATAGGATTCGAACCTATACTACTGCGGCTTCAACACAGCACTCTACCGTTGAGTTATTTGTCCTAAAAAAGATGATTCAAAAATTCGTTCCGACTTGCATTCGTATAATAACGCTGTGTCTTCAAATACATCTTTTGCGGAGAATATTATCCCGCTTTTTGGCGGGAGAACTGATATGGCTTTTACGCCTTGCTGCTTAGCAAGCAGTTCTCTTAACCGCTTGAGTAATTCTCCAATTTTTTGCGGAGAGAAAGCGATTATTCACAACACATATATTTTATTTTTGTGTTCATGAATCCGCTTCGCTCCATTTCGAACGCTTGGGGCTTTTACACCTAGACTGTTTTCAATCTCGCAATTCTGCGGGACAAAACCCACTGGGTTCTCTCAATTTTTTTGAGGATGAAAAAAGATTCGAACTTTTAACCTTAGACTTAACAAGTCTCCGCTCTGCCGTTGAGCTATTCATCCTTTTGTTGGCCCGATGAGATTCGAACTCATATTTTCGGATTAAAAGTCCGAAACTCTAACCGTTGAGCTACGAGCCAATTTTATTTTGTTGCGATTAATGGACTCGAACCATTAGCCTTTACCGTATCAGGGTAGTGCTCTACCATTGAGCTAAATCACATTTTAGTAATGACTGAAAGATTCGAACTTTCAACCTGTACGGTATAAGCGTACTGCTCTAACCATTGAGCTAAATCATTATTCGTTGCGACTACAAGATTCGAACTTGTGTATGAAGCTTATGAGACTTCTGAGTTAACCACTACTCTAAATCGCAATATTGTTGGCTCAATAAGACTCGAACTTATTTCTCTGCGTTCGTAGCACAGTATTCTTCCATTGAACTATGAGCCAATATTTGTGCGACTTTTAGACTTGAACTGAATACAATTTTCTTATAGTTACCCTTCTAGAAAAGAAGGAAGAAAACCATGTTACCAATACACCAAGTCGCATTCTCTTTTCTGGTTGTTTGTGGGTATCGAACCCTATTCTCCACTTTCACAGAGTAGCGCTTTACCAATAAGCTACAAACAACATATGATGTTCGGATTGGATTCCCCGCCTGACCGGACGGGCAGGGAACAAATACCTTCAGAATCAAAATCTGACTTGCTGCCATTGCACTACCAAACAATTTTGTATAGTAGACAGAACTCGAACCTGCAGCCTCTCCAGTTCAAATGGAGTATCCGACCAACCGGAATACTACTATATTTTCAGAAGTAATTTTAAAAGAAGCGTCCCTGTTACATCTCACAGGGATCGCTCTCATTCCTCCTCCTGCATATATTATTTTATGGCTTTCTTCGCTTCATTAAAAAATATTTTTATTCCTTTATGAATTACCAATACAATTATTATAAATTTCATTTTCTCTTTTTATGTGTCAGACATCTACAAATTATTTTAAACTTTAAAGACTTCACCTGAGGTGTCAGACACAAAAAAAGCCCAATCGTTTTTGTTTATTACGATTGGGCTTTTTTGCAAGAGTGCATTTATCATTCACTCTTTCGCAGCTTGCGCAATCGTATGGTACTATCTATATTTTCATCATCACATAAAATAAAATTTGCCTTGGGCGTAAATATTCCTATACTAATCGGTGATAGATAGCGCATGGTGATTTTACTTTTTTGAATATGTATTTGAATCATTTGTTAAATTGTTTTATTAGCCCCCTAAATCCCCCGAAGGGGGACTTTAGAGTCTGTAATTGTTTGAATATTATTATTTCTTCTAGATTTTCTTATATTAAAAACCCCGCTGTTATAGGCGGGGCTTGTGTTATATCGAATTAGTATTTTACTATTCATCAGCATAACATGCCCCGCTATTGTTATAGTCTCCCTTCGGCGAACTAAAACAATTTGCTGTTTCAATATGTAGTTGTATGCGTAACATGTGATTGTTTTTAATTTTGTTTTGCGATGCAAAGATGAATTTATTTTTTTGAAACTAATAAATTTATTTTTAAAATATTTTTTAAAATAAAAAATTGATATAAAAATTAAAGCCGTTTTATAGTTAGAAAAAGGCTAAATTATTATCAAAAAAAATAAAATGTATTTTAATTAATCTCTCTTAGAAAAAAATAATCTAAGATAAAAAATTGGCTGTCTAAATAATTTTCCTCTCTTACTCAAACTTCCTAGCCCTTCGGTGAGTTGGTTTCCGATATAGCCAACTTCGCTTGCTTTTCTAATAAGAAAATTGCAAAACCTTGGCCATTGTGCTATTCGCAAAAGCAATTTACTTAGCCTAAATTCTTTCTCCATTTTTTGATAAATAATTTTATCATACGCTTTATTAAAAGCCGCAGAAAAATTATTTTTGCTAAAGCAATTCATGATATGCCCTGCCGCTATACGCCCACTCCTCACTGCATTTCCAATACCCTCGCCAGAAAATGGATCTATCAAAGATGCGGCATCGCCTACCAATAAAAAACGATTTCCAGATAGCTTTCTTTTTTTGCCTCCCAATGGCAATCCAAAACCTTTTACCGTTTCCAATGGTTGAGCATCTTTAAACCGATCTACCAAACTTGGGTGTGTGGTTATTAATTGATGCATCACCTCTTTAATATTTATTTTGTTTTTTGCTATTTTGCTGCTTAACATTCCAATGCCAACATTTGCCAAACCATCCGGCATCGGAAACATCCATAAATAGCCGGGAGCCGTTTCTTTAAAAAAATGTAGCTCTATCATTTTATCGTCATTAAAGCCGGTTACATTTTTATAATATTGGCGCAATCCTGCACTGTGGTTATTCTTATCCACCTCATGCAATCCAAAAGTTTTTGCTACAATAGAATGTGCGCCATCTGCACCTATCAATATTTTTGTAGTAAACAAATTGTTGCCTGCTACAAAAGAAATATCCTTTTCATTTTGCACTATTTTTTCTACACAAGTATTTTCAAAACAAAAAATATTGTTACACGATTTTGCTTGCTGAAATAAAAAATTATCAAAATCAAATCTCTTCATAACATAACCACAACTTTTTACTTTGTTGTGGTATAGCGGCATTGCAAACGAGGCTTTGGTAAAAAATATTTTTATACCATACGAAGCTATTTTTGAGGGTATATTATCAAAAGCACTCACCACATTTTCACCCATTAATTTTAGTTGGTTTATTACATCAATATTCAATGCGTCGCCACATATTTTATCTCTTGGAAAACTGGCTTTATCTATTAGAGCAACCCTTAATCCTTTATTGGCTAAAGATATTGCACAAGCACTGCCTGCAGGGCCTCCACCTATTATTGCTACATCAAAATTATTATTCTCCACAATTTACATTAAGTTTATGTACAATAGAAATTACACCAAAAGGTCATCATACTTTCTGTTTAATTTAGATAGCGATGCTTCAACATAAAATATAGACTATCTCAATCATCGTCTTTTTCAGCGTTATTAAATTTTACAAATGCAGCTCTCTTTGGTGCAGGAAAAGGTATGTGTTCTCCTTTTACAGCCACCCAAATTATTTCATTCATTTCTAAATCAGGCACCGCATCTACATCTGCAAAATTAAATTCTTCAGAGCGGCGTTGCCATTTATTTTCTACTATATTTTTATTATCTAAGTCTATTCTTGCCTTTACCGTTTTAAAATTAGAAGGAAAAGCTGTGTTAGCAAAACAGCGCCACATGGGCATAGCAGCGGCATCGTATTGTGTCATTGGCGGCATTCCTAATATTAATTCTATGGTGCGCAACATTGATGATGTGCTGTACATCGTATGATCCACAAAACTTCGTTTTACAAATCCTCCTGCAAGGTAGGCTGTGCTTCTGTGTGCGTCCACATGGTCGGCACCATTTTGCGCATCATCTTCCAAAATAAAAATAGCTGTTTCGTTCCAAATATTTGATTTACTCAAATGCTCTACAAACATACCAACAGCCAAATCATTGTCTGCTACATATGCATTTGGCGTAGGCCTTCCTTTGCGCAAGCCTTCTGTGTGATCGTTACCAAAGCGTACTGTACTTAGCTGTGGCACTGCATTTATGGCAAGCAATGAATCAAAATCTTTTTTCCATTGCCCAAATCTTACCGTATCCTTTACATTCATATTGTATCCTTCAAAATAATTACACATATTATTTGTAAGAGAAGGAATATTGGCTTTTCCATTGTCCGCAAACTCACCATACGTTCTATAGCTCACATTATTTCGCTTGCAGTGGTCCCAAATAAATCCTGCCTTGTTATTGGCAACCTCACGATTTCCTTCTGCATCATACTTGCCACCACGACCACCATAATTGGTAGGCCATGTTTTTTCTAAATAATCTGTAGCGTATGCGCCCATACTCCAATTATGCCCGTCGGCACTCACTTCTGCATCCACATAAAAATTATCGAGCAGCACAAATTCATCTACCAATTTATGTTGATTGGGCGTAATTTTTTCTCCAAACAAACATAAACTTGTATCGCCATTTCCTTTTTTTACATCACCCAATATTTGGTCATAGGTTCTATTTTCTTTAATAACATAAAACACATATTTTATCGGAGATTTGTCACCCACTTTCATGGGGATAGGATTTCCTTTTACTCCCTCTGCATCTGTTTCTTTTATTTTTGTGTAGGGTGTGTTTGCGTATACAGCTTTAGAAAAAATATTTAGTTGTTTCTCATTTGGTGTAGGAATTATACTCATCGTACCTTTAAACAAACCTCCAATGTATTGCACACCTATAGGTTTGGATGTATCCCCTTGTTGATATATTACTGCTTCTTTTTTCTTAAATGGACTAGGCCCATAAGGATTGGCTTGCGATGAAAAACCTTTTCCATTGGCCACAAATATTTTTTTACCAATCACTTTTACATTGGTAGGATACCACCCCACAGGTATAAATCCTTTTGATAAACTTTTGCCTGCCACGGTTACATCAAACACTGCTAAACAATTATTATCTGCATTGGCAATGTACAATGTTTTTTCATCGGCACTTAGCGCCAAACCATTGGTAGTACTGCCACTTGGCGCATTGGGGTATAGTGCCGCATTTAATGTTTCTATTAGCTTTCGTGTATTTACATCAATAATAGAAACACTATTATCGTTTGCGTTTGCTACAAATAAATGGGTGCCTTTTTTGTTTATAATAATTTCATTAGGATTGTCACCAACAGCAATTGAGGCTGAAATCGTTTTTAGTTTTGTATCAAACAAAATAATTTTATCGCAACCCCAACAGCTGATGTACAATATATTTTTATCGGGAGAAAGTAAACAGCTATACGCTTCGCCATCCAATTGTATTTGAGAAATAATTTCTTTGGTTTGTAAACTTACTACATAGAGCGTATTGTTTTCTTTGGTAACCACATACAACATTTGTTGTGCATCGTCCACTTCAATTCCTGTTGGCGACAGCAATTCTTTTTTCTTTGTACTTATTTTAAAAGTATCGGCTACAATCAATTTATTATTCACAATATTGTATTGCAAAATTAAATTATCGTTTCCTCCACTTACATACAATCGTTTTTCATCTGCAGAAAATTTTAAACCATACCATGCTTTGGCAATTTTTGCATTGTCTAATTCTATTTCCTTTTTAGCATCAAATAGTTGTATGCTTTGTGTACTTTGCCCATTGTTGGTTACAGCCAAGTACTTACCACTTTTGCTTACGGCAATATTTAATGGTAAATCTCCCAATGGCAAACTCTTGCCCACAGGTGAGAGGCTCCAACCATTTGGTAAGGTAATGCGTTGTTTATTTAATTGTTCTAAGGTTTGGGCCTTTATTTGCAAACTTGCCAATAAAAAAAGAAAAATAGTAACCTGCTTCATACAACATTATTTGAAGCTGTAATTTACGAAGAAGGAAGTTGTAGTATGTTATGAAAATATAATTAGTTTCAGCTTAAAGCTTCCATTATCTTTTGTTGTACCTCAGCGGCTTTATTCATTATCATTAAATGGGTTCCGCCCTTTATTACAACATCTGCATTTACAAAACGAATGGGTAAAATTCTATCAGCAGCACCGTGTATATGTGTGAGATTTTTGTGCACGACTTCATTTTTTAAATGCACAATTTTATCAATAGCCCAATTTAAAAACACAGCATCGCTAGCACCCATCATAGAGGAAATTATTTTTTTATCCTCAGAAGTTCTCACACTAAAAAATGTATTTGTAATCTTGTTTGCTTTTACCAAAAACTTTGCATGTATTAATTTATGCAATTTTATTTTTCCTGCGATTTTATAATAAAAAGGTATTTCTGTTTTATTTTTTGAAGATGAAATCAGAATTATTTTTTCTGTTGTAATGTGTTTGGCAACTTCTACGGCCATCATCCCACCAAAGGAAAGACCAACCAAAATAGGATTGGCAGTGGTAATTTGTTGTGTAAGCCTTAGTGCATACGCTTCAATGGTTTCTTTTTGCAGCGGGGTTATCCATTTTATATGAATGGCATTATAGTTGTCAAAATTTATTTTATGAAAAACCCTTTCATCAGCTCCTAAGCCAGTAAAAATATAAATGTTCTTCATTCTACTCTGCATTTATCTTTATCGTATATGCCTTTAAAAATATTGCACCCAAATTTTTATAAGGTGGTATATAATTTTCCCAACTATCTCTGATAGATTTGCTTGGGTCTTTTGAAAAAGTTTTATTCAAACTTTGCCACATATTGCGCCACGATAAATCTGCACCAGTTGTAAATACTTGGTTCATGTAAGTAAGTATGGGCTTATTAATATCTCCTGCACCAATTTCTTTTGTAGAAATAATATGTGCATCAGGATTTAGTTCTAAGATTTTATTTAAGTTTTGATACCCTCCGCAAGAACCCAGCAAAACAATTTTTGCATCGCCAGGCATACGATCCATAGTGCGTTGTAGCCAATAGCTGTGGCCACGATGCACCACTAAAGATGGCGTAATTCCTTTCTCTTTTAAATAAATACCCAAATGCACTTGTGCTGTATCATCAAGATTTGCATCGTTATCCAAAGGTTTGTTTGCAAATACAATCACATTTCCTTTTATAGATACGGCTTCCATCCATTCTTTCTTATCTGTAACTTTCCATTCTGCTGGCGAAAATGAATTTCTAAATGGCGGATAAAATGTTTTACCATCTTTATCACCATAAAAAAACACCTGCTCCACAATGGTAGCTTTTCCATCTTGCATATACTTATTAGCTACATCATAAATGGGCGGTATGCCAATTTCTTTTGTAAGATTTACAGTTGAATCATTTGCAGAAAGAAAAATTGTTTTTAATAAACCATAAATAACTTTTCCTTTTGTATTGTTATCAGCAATAGCATCTGCTTCGTTATTGCTAACATTTTGCAACATACTTTGTTGTAGTTTTTTATCGGTAATACTGCTGTAAGAATCAGCCACATCTACCGCATCTTCTAAATTATTTTTATCAAGATTTGCTACAAATGCTTTCATTAATACTTCGGCACGTGCAGATGGCATTGTTTTTAAAAATGTATCTAGCTTATTATAATTGGCGGCCATTTTTATAAATTTCCTAAAATGGTCTGCATTTACAGATAACAAGAGTGAGTCGCCTCGAGGCTTTGTACCCATCAACTGCATCATTCTATTAAAACTATGCTTGTAGCTGCTTGTATAAATATCTGCTTCGCATGTCCACATCATATAATACAATTCTGCAGGAGTAAGCGGCTGTATGGCTTTCATTCTTATAGCCAAATTACTTTGGTCGTGCAATGCATTGATATGATCTACAAAATGTTCTTTCGCTTTTTTATACAACGTTTTCATTAAGCCATTGGCGCCATAATAAGCTACCGGCGTATCTTTAAAAGGTGCTGCCATTCTTCTAGAATATGCTGTGGCTGTTTTTACCAATAATTTATAATATCCTAAACTATCGTATCCTTTTTCTCCATCACCAATGTATTTTTTTATGCTATCTACATGTTGTCTTTCAGAAATAATATCGTCTAAAAAAGGAAAATACAACAATGCGCTTTCTCTTTGACTAAGCATGGCTACCTGCTTTACCATTTTATCTTCATTACGTGCAATAAGTTTTCCTACAGTAGAACTTTTTGATTGCGCAAAACTATACAAGGTTTCGGGATTTGTTTTGCAAGCAACTACAATTAAGCTATCTGCAAATTTTTCTTTTGCAAAAGGAGCTATGGTTTGCAAAATTTTATTTGGGTAAATACTAGAAAATTTTAAATACACAATAGCTGCTGCTGCACTAGCTTCAGCATCATCACCAAAAACTTGTGCATTTATTTTTGCTATTGGATAGGGCGCTTCTTCCAATGCAGGCAATATAGATGCCCCAACAGATTTTGCTTTTATTATTTTTTCGAAATTGGTAAGTAATAATGGTAATGCTGCTTTTTGTATTTCAGAAACCCGATATCCTTTCCTAAAGTTTGCCAATACACTTGCTACATATCTCAAATAACGTACTTTATCATTATTGGTGGGTAGTGCTTTGTCGTTTGTTTCTATCCATTGACGAAATTCGTTGGGCTTAATACGATATGCTTCCGTTACTTCTTTGTTTATTTTTTCATCACCACCTACTCGTAGCATACCATCTTGCTTACCATCCATTTTATCGCACAAATTCTGCTCTGCCTTTATGTCTTCATGACGGCTCAATCTACCAATGGGTATATTGGTTGTGTCAGACGCAATTGCCTCATAACCAAAAAATAATATAAATATAAAATATAACTGCTTCATGTAGTACGATTATAGTGCAAATATGGTGCAAATTTTATTACACTGTCTATGTAAGACCTTTTTGGATGAATTTCTGTTGCATTTAGGTAACAATTTAATAACCTTATAACGTTCATTTAACTTATTAAACGATAGTGATATACTTTACTTTTGCTTAACATTTAAA
>JAYSWO010000350.1:0-3702 GCA_043717975.1 Ferruginibacter sp.
TATTTTAGAAAAAGTAGGCACAAAATATGCCATACTTGGCAAAGAAGAAATGTGTACAGGCGACCCTGCACGCAGAGCAGGCAATGAGTTTATGTTTCAAATGATGGCTTACCAAAACATACAAGTGTTAGATGGCTATGGCATAAAAAAAATTGTAACCGCTTGCCCACATTGTTTTAATATTTTTAAAAACGAATACCCAGCGCTTGGCGGCAATTATGAAGTAATACACCATGCTACTTTTATACAACAACTTATAGACAGTGGTAAAATAACCATGAGCGAAAATGGTGCTTACAAAGGCAAAAAAATTACCTACCATGATAGTTGTTACTTAGGCAGGGCCAACGGAATATACGAAGCACCAAGAAAAGTGTTGGAAGCATTAGATGTAGAATTGATAGAGATGAAACGCTGCAAAAGCAATGGTTTGTGCTGTGGCGCAGGTGGTGCACAAATGTTTAAGGAAGAAGAGGCAGGCGATGTGCGCATCAATATTGAACGAAGCAACGAAGCGCTTGCTACAGGTGCAAGTATTATTGCGGCGGCTTGCCCGTTTTGCAATACGATGATGACAGATGGTGTAAAAAATAAAGAGAAAGAAGATGAAGTAGCGGTTATGGATATTGCAGAGTTGGTGGCAGCATCTTTGTAACCCCCTAAATCCCCCGTAGGGGGAATTTTGCACTTCAATTCTTTTGAGTTCTTTTATTTTATTCGACGATTCAAATTTTCTCCTTCGAAAAACGAGAATATTTTAAAGTCACGCGGACTAGCTCCTCTCCTTCGGAGCGGCGGGAGTTAATTTTTTTTTATCGAGCTGAAAAGCTTTGATGAACTTCAGTGGCGACGCTCCGTTGAAAATTTGTGTTTCAATTTAGCTTTTATTATGCAATAGATTGGCCGCTATAAAAAATAAAATAATAAATAAAATTTTGAACTTGGTGAACCTTCAACTTTGAACCTTCAACCTTAAACTTTCCTCATGTCCTTCAACATATCAGAACACCTTCCAGAAGATTTTGCAGCCAACTCACGAGTATGGATTTACCAAAGCAATCGTATATTTTTTATGCAAGAAGCATTGGAAATAGAGCCCATGTTACAACGATTTGTACAAGAGTGGAAAAGCCATGGAACACCTGTAAAAGGTTATGCTAATTTGTTTTTTGGGCGTTTTATTGTTTTCATGGCTGATGAAAATGCCACAGGCGTAAGCGGTTGTAGTACCGATAGCAGCGTGCGACTTATAAAAGAAATAGAAAACAAGTTTGCCGTAAATATGTTTGATAGGCAAATGCTCACTTTCTACATAAAAGATAAAGTAGAACAACTCCCACTTACGCAATTAAACTATGGTATTGAAAATGGTTTTATAAAACCAGATACCTTATATTTTGACAATACCATTCTCAATAAAAATGCTTTGGAAAACAATTGGATAACAGAGGTGAGCAATACTTGGTTGGCGGGGAAGTATGAAAGGTTAGCAAAGTAAATGAACGTATTACTTTTCCTTTTTTCGTTTGAACCAATTTTCGATTTTTAAACCTTGCAAATTCGTAAAATCCTTGATATTTTCTATTATCAAAATAAGTTTATTTTGAATAGCTGTAACACCAATTAGTAAATCAAACTCATCATGTAACGGTTTACCAATACTATTCAATCTTACTTTTTCTTTAGCATATAATTTTATAGAACCATAAATAGGAATAATAGTTAGACCATTTACAAAAGCATCAACGGCTTTGTGAGATTTTGTAGGGTTAATGCTATTTTCGGCACCATACCTAAGCTCTACAACTGTAATTTCAGATATGAAAAAGTTTTCTCTACCCTTTTTTTGATAAATACATCAATTGCTAATTTACCCCGCAGAAAAAATACACATGTATTTGTGTCAAGCAAATATCTCATTAAAAAGAAATTTCTTTTTTTCTAAATTTTCTACTAGATTTTATCTCCTTTATAATTTCTCCAGCAGATTTGTCCGATCCAAATGCTCCAAATGATTTATAAAATTTTTTATCCTTTAATCCTTCCTCTTCTTTTAATGATTTTGAAAGATTATCAATAAGCTCAATTTTATTGAAAGCGCTTAACCCTTCCATTAAACCTGTATAGGTTTCTATAATATACTTGTCTGTGTAATTCATTTGATAGTAAAAGTAAGTAATATTTAGTTTTCTTGGATAAAATGAAAGCAAATTCTTCTGCCAACCTGTCATTCCTATCCTTCAAGATTGTATCTTTGCACCTTAATTTTAAATAGATAATGCAGGATACGCTTACATTAAAGCAACACGACGAAGCAAGACAAGGTGAAGCTTTTGCACCATTAACAAGTGCATTGGATATTCCTTTAAAAAGTTTTTATATAGAAAGCTATGGCTGTGCTATGAATTTTGCTGATAGTGAGGTAGTAGCATCCATACTAGGCGAGCAGGGTTTTGGAGCCGTAAAAGAACCTGAACTGGCAGACTTAATTTTGCTAAACACTTGTTCTATAAGAGAAAAAGCAGAAGATACGGTACGTAAAAGGCTTACAGAATTTCGTAAAATAAAAAAAGCTAGACCAGGGCTAATTGTTGGTGTATTAGGCTGTATGGCCGAGCGATTGAAAGGTACGTTTATAGAACAAGAAAAATTGGTGGATATTGTTGTGGGACCAGATGCATATAGAAGTTTACCAGGTTTAATAGAAGAAGCTGCTACAGGGCAAAAAGGGGTAAATGTTTTACTAAGCAGGGAAGAAACCTATGCAGATATTTCGCCCATCAGATTAAACAGCAATGGTGTAACGGCATTTGTAAGCATTATGCGTGGGTGCAACAATATGTGTTCGTTTTGTGTGGTACCTTTTACCCGTGGGCGTGAGCGTAGTCGAGATGCGGTGAGCATTGTACAAGAGTGCATAGCATTGTTTAACGATGGTTATAAAGAAGTGACACTGCTGGGGCAGAATGTGGATAGTTACCATTGGACAGTTGGCAATGCGCAGTTAGCAGTTGACAATAATTTCGTAACATTTGCAAATTTGTTAGAAAAAGTTGCACAAATTTCTCCCCTACTTCGGGTGCGTTTTTCTACATCTCATCCAAAAGATATTACAGATGATGTATTGTTTACTATAAAAAAATACGAAAACATTTGCAACTATATTCATTTGCCTGTGCAAAGTGGAAGCAGCCGTGTTTTGCAGCTAATGAATAGAACCTATAGTCGTGAGTGGTATATGGCTAAGGTAGATAGAATAAGAGAGTTGATTCCAGATTGTGGATTGTCAACCGACATGATTACAGGATTTTGTACAGAAACAGAAGAGGATCATCAACAATCTTTATCGTTATTTGATTATTGCAAATACGATTTAGCTTATTTGTATTATTATAGCGAACGCCCCGGAACATTGGCTGCACGTAGGTTTGAAGATGATATACCTTTAGAAACAAAGAAAAGAAGATTACAAGAATTGGTGGATTTATATAGAGAGCATTCTCTTCGCACCATGCAAAAAGAAGTGGGCAAAACATTTAAAGTATTGGTAGAAGGTTTTTCTAAAAAAAGTGACGAACAATTGCAAGGCAGAACAGATCAAAACAAAGTAGTCATTTTTGCAAAAGAAAATTTTGTGAAGGGAGATTATGTAATGGTGAAGATTACGCATTGTACAGCTGGGACATTGTTTGGGGAAGCTGT
>JAYSWO010000036.1:0-2438 GCA_043717975.1 Ferruginibacter sp.
ACCTTTAAACATAATTAGCTATTTATTTTAGTAAAGGTAGCTTAATTACTAACATTATTAGTCTTTATTATGGAGCAACAAAACGCCTACTTCTAAAAAAATTTTTCCCATAGGGCAGCTATAATTGTTTTAATACAAATGAAACGTTGGATTGTTTTTTGAAGAAGTGTAAGATGATTTATTTGCACATTTTCTCTACATTCAATTGCAACATTCATTTTAAACGTAATTTTATAATAAATTATACCTCAATGTTTTCAAAACTACTAAAGCTGTTTTTATTTTTTGTATCATTTTCTTTTGGTGTTTGCCTATTTGCTCAAACGAGTGCGCCTGCAAAAATTAAAAAATTGAATTTATATGCAGGTATAGAGGTAGGCTCTAAAGGTGTAAAAATGAGTATTATACAAATGAGTAAAAACGCAGCTGTTACAAGAGCGTTTACTCCTTTAAAAGATACTTCTGTAAACACAGATTTTATATCATTTACCCCATCGTCATTTTCTGCCACGCTAAAAGGATTGTATAGCTTCTATAATTTTGCACTTTCCAATTATGGAATTCCTCCAGAAAAAATTTATACAGTAGTGAGTAGTGGAATTAAAGGCCAAGCAGAAAAAGAAAAGAAAACCTTTCTAATAAAAGACTTAGCAGATTCTTTCAGACTGTTAATTAAAGACCCATTACGAGTTGTAGATGTAATAGATGGTATGACTGAGGCTAAATTGTCTCACATAGGTATTGTGCCTGAAGCAAGAAGATATAATACTTTTTTAATTGATATTGGAAGTGGTAATACCAAAGGCGGTTATTTTAAAAATGGTAATACCAAAGAATTAAAATTGTTTTTATTGAATTGGGGTACAAAAACGGTAGCCAATGCTACCGAAAAAAGATTAGATGACGATAAGTCTGTAACAAATTACAAAAAACAATTGTTTAGGGTTTTGGCAGGTGAGCCAGATGCGGAAATAGTATATGCAGTAAATGAAAGCGGCGCATATAATATGAATGATTACTTTGCTTTTAGTGGAGGTATAGCTTGGTCTGTTGCTACCCTTCTATATCCAGAATTATTAGAAAACTCGGTGGTTCCGGTAACTTACGATGATTTGGTAAAGTTTAATGAAAAACTTACTAATGATTATGCCGCTCTTTCTCCAGATAATTTAACAAAAAACATTACAGATGAAACACTTGATAAAGTAGCTATAGCTACAGAAGCACAACGTGTTCATAAAGTATTTGATCAAAAATCACTCATGTCAGGTACAGGCTTGCTTATAAAAATAGTTAGGCAATTTGAAGGTACAAACGAGAAAAAGCAATTTTTTCTCGTTAAAAATGGCCAAGTTGGTTGGATATCAGCCTATGTAAATCAAACCGTAAATAAATAAATAGGTGCATAAATGAATTTATATAAAAAAAAATCGCATCTTTATCGTTCTAATATCTATTGAAACTCCGCACTTAAAACTAATATTTTAAAAAATGCGTGAAGACAAATACGATAAATTACTAAATGCCTCTATTGTACTCCTTATTATATCTGCAATAGTACTAGCCATTTCATCTTATAAATATTTCATTAAAGGAACTACTTCTAAAAAATCGGAGGTAGTCTACTCTATGCCACCAAAGAAATTGTCAGAAAGAGATTCTGTACAAGAGGTTTATAATGCTACTGTAAATGACATAGATAGTAAATTGAAATTATATCCTACGGTAGTTTCCGATAAAGATGCACAAACGAAACTTGATGATGTAAACGCATTAAGAACAGAGATTTCCGCTTTGTTAAAAGATCAAAGCAACGATGCCAATTTAGCAAATGCAAAACTTAAGATAGAAGAACTGCAACTTAAAGTAGCCATTTTGCAAAATCGTTTTACTGGCGTTGAAGCTGAAAATAGAAGATTGCAAGCATTGCTTACTCAGCTGATGTCTTCTAATAAAAGCAATACGGTACCTAGTACATCCCCAATTTCTGACAAGCAAACTAAAGTAAATACAGAGCGTTTTGTAACAAACAGTACTTATGGCCCGGCTACTACAGCTTCAGGTTTGCATTTATTTGCGGTGGTAGATAACAATAACAAAGAGCAAGAAACCAATGATGCAGAAGAAGCAGAAAAAATGATTGGCACTTTTTCACTAAAAAATATATCGGATAAAGCTTCGCCAGAAGTAATGGTTGTGGTACTGCAGCCAGATGGCAGAGTTCTAAAAAATTCTGTGTGGGAGTCCGGTACTTTTGAAACAAAGGAAGGCAAGAAAGTGTACTCTCGCAAAATTTCCTTTGAGCCTGCACAAGAAGATAAGCAACTCAATTTTTCACTTACACCTGATAATTTCTTAAAGGGAGATTATACTTTACAAATTTGGTATAACGGAAAAATGATTGCTAAAACGGTAAAGACATTGTCTTAAAAAGTTTT
>JAYSWO010000351.1:0-3688 GCA_043717975.1 Ferruginibacter sp.
AGATGTTTTTAACGTTTTGTTTTTAGCCCTCGGGAACCAAGGTACCGAGGGCAAAAAAAACATGTTTTTTACTTTTGCTTCTAATGATGTTGTGTTCGAATTATTGGTATTCATACTCCATACAATATCATTCATGTTTTCCATCACCGTTTTACTTTGTGTAGATATTTTATGCAACATTTCTATTGCTTTTTCTGGATTTGTTTTAAACGTTTTTTCTGCCACTGCACCATATATTTGTAAACTGCTTAACGATGCCCCAATATCATCATGTAAATCCTGACTAATACTATGCCTTATTTTTGAAATGGCTAATTTTTGGTTTTGATAATAGCGATATACAAAAAAGCCAATACCCAACAAACTAAAAGCAATTAATACAATCACCAATCTGCTATTAGCCAATTTTTGTTTTTGCTTGGCGTCATCTACTTCTAAGTTTAGTATTCGTTTTTCATTGGTTAATCCTGCGTTTAAGATGGTTTGTATTTGTGTATTGCTCCCTTTTACATTTACGGTTTCCATTTCCGACTTTAATTCCAATGCACTTATTAACGGAGTATTATCTTTATTTTTTTTATACATACTAATAGCAGTGGTTAAAAATTGTAAGGCAAAAAATCGATTAATCATTGGCTTTTCATTTAGTAAAATAAAACCATGGTTTAATTCTTGTTTTGCTAAAGCATAATTATTTTTTATTTCAAAACATTGCGCCAAGCCACTATAGCATAATAACTGCACGTCTATTTCTAATGCTGCTTTTGATATGGCTATTCCTTTTGTAAAATAATGTATAGCACTATCCGTGTTTTTTAATGCTATAAAAATATCTCCCATACTTTTATGCGCAACAGCTATACCTCTTTGCCAACCAATTTCATTCGCCTTTTCTAAAGATTTTTTATTGTTAAGCAGTGCACTGTCATTCATTTTTATTTTATAATAGGCTTCAGATAAATTTCCATATAAATGATGTGGTTTAGAAAGGCTCAAATAATTATTGGGGTAGGGAGGTTGTCTTGTAAATTTAATGCCCTCTTTAAAAAAGTTGATAGATTTGGCAGCACTATCTATATTCATAAAAAATAAGCCTAAAAAATTATAGCTATCTGCTAACAATAAACTGTCATTTAAGGCCTTTGCCATCTCTAACCCCCTCAAACTTTCTTGTAATCCTAATTGTTGTAAATTATTGTAATAGTAAACCTCGGCTTGCCTTGTGGTTAAAAAATAATTGCTTAAAGAAATACTTTTTGTTGGAAGTTTTAAATGAATTTTATTTAACCATACTTGTGCGGAATCATATTGCTCTATATCCATATAGTTATCTGCAATAAAAAAACAAGTAGCTATAAAGTTAGTTTCATTAAAAGAATTTACGGAGATTGATTTTTTTGCAGAATCTATGGGAGAATATTTTTGAGCTTTTCCAACATAGCAAAATAGTAATAAACAAAATTCTAAAAACAAATATAGTGCTACATTTTTTTTCATGTAGGAAAGTTAAATAAAAATGATTGGGTATAACTATAAATTAATTTGCTATAAATGATAACGCATGTTCTAATTCATATAAATGTATATTAAATAGATGTTGGTGCTTGATTTTTATTATCCATCCATAAATTTGTATACTCATTATTCCACTCAAATTTAAACCTGCGGTGGCTCCACAAATAATTTGCAGGGTCTTGCTTAATAGTTTTCTCTAAAATATCTCTGTATAAAAGGGTAAGTTCTCCTTCTGTTGTTTTTCCACCTTCTTCACAAAGTAGCGTTGTGTCAAAAGAGTAGTGCCCTCGTTTGGTTTTTCTAAATCCTACAAAAACTACTGCTGCATTGTTTTTAATAGCCCCTTTTTCTGGACCGCTTGAAAACGGAGTAGGTTTGCCAAAAAAGTTTAGCCAATAACCGTTGGTAGGAAATTTTGGATTTTGATCTGCTGCAAGGCCAAGCATATATTGAGTTTTAAAAACATCGTGCATCCTATTTTTAAAAGCCAATGAGTCCATTAATATAGTTCCGTACCTACATCGCATATCAAAAAATATTCTGGATAGCGCTTCATTGCTAATATTTACATAAATACCTACAAATGGAATTTTTAGATTGATGGAGTACAACAAATTGGCATATTCCCAATTAAACTGATGCCCAGCCATTAAGTTTATATTGTATCCTTTATCTATTAACTCGTTTATTACATCAAAGGAACCTGTACTTCTTTTTAACAATTGTTTTTTTGAAATAGAAATAAATTTTAATGATTCTAGAAGTGCGTCTGTAAAATATTGATAGAATTTTTTTGCAATTTTAATTCTTTCTTTTTCACTCTTTTCAGGAAAAGCAATTTTTAAATTATTGAGTACAACATCTTTTCTGTATTTAACTACATGAAATAATAGAAAAGCAAAAAAATCGCTTATACCATATAAAATGAAAAAGGGCAACAAAGAAAATAAATACAGTATTGGGTAAATGATATAGTACATGTTTTAATAAATATGTTGCAATTTATGATAGCAAATTGTTTTAGCAATAAAACATAACCTAGTACTTTATCTAACACACAATCTATTTTGTAATAAAAGATGAATAATGGTATGCCGATGAAGTGAGTGACACAACGATGTTGTCCAATGCTGCTTCTTTGCTTACCCAATAATTATTTTTTTTAAAAATAATTATTGGGTATTTTATAAAATGGTATTCTGTAATATTTCTTGCTTGTTTGGATAATCGGTATTGAAATGTAAGCCCCTACTTTCTTTGCGAAGCTCTGCACTTTTTATAATGAGGTAAGAAACGGTAATCATATTTCTTAACTCACAAAGCTGCGGCGATACAGCAGTGCGCTCATACAAATATTCTGTTTCTTCATGCAGCAAATCTATTCTTCGATTGGCTCTATGTAAGCGCTCGTTGTTGCGTACAATGCCCACATAGTCGCTCATGAGTAGTTTCATTTCTTTTAAACTTTGTGTTATCAAAATCATTTCTTTAGGTGCGCTTGTGCCTGCAGCATTCCAATCTGGAATAGCCCCCTTGCCTCCCGAAAGAGTGGTTGGGCTTTTCAAAAATTGTAACGTATCTACAAATGCTCTGTGTGCAAAAACCATCGCTTCCAATAATGAATTGCTGGCAAGTCTGTTTGCCCCATGTAAACCAGTGCTAGCACACTCTCCTGCAGCGTATAGATTTTTTATGCTTGTTCTAGCATGCTCATCCGTTTTTACACCACCACAACTATAATGCGCAGCTGGAGAAACGGGTATCATATTTTTAGCAACATCTACACCAATGCTTAAACATTTTGCATGTATGTTAGGAAAGTGTTCTTTAAATTTTTCTTGATCCATATGTGTACAGTCCAAATAAACAAACTCAGTACCATTTATTTTCATTTCATTGTCTATGGCACGAGCTACAATATCTCTTGGTGCTAAGTCTTTTCTTGCATCGTATCTTTCCATAAATGCTTCTCCATTGGCATTGCGTAAAATACCACCATCGCCACGTACAGCTTCTGTTATTAAAAATGAATGGCCACGTACGCCTGCTTCATATAAAGCCGTTGGGTGAAATTGTATAAATTCAATATTTTCTATCCTGCCCTTTGCCCTGTACACCATGGCCACACCATCTCCTGTGGCAATGGCAGGGTTGGTGGTGCTTCTGTATACTT
>JAYSWO010000352.1:0-3686 GCA_043717975.1 Ferruginibacter sp.
AGCAAAAAAATAGCGGCGCCTTTGCTGTTTGCATCACCACGCTTATCCCAGTTTTTAAAACTGGTAATAAGTTTTGCATACGCAGGATAATCTTTTTCATTTAGCAAAAACATGCTATCCAATTTGTACCAAAATTGCAATTCTGTTGGCAATTGTTTATCAAACTTTATCGTCTTAAATGTTATGTAATCCAGTTTTTCGTTTTGGGGAAACAGCTCCATAAAACGTACGTTTCTATTCAAACTATATTCTTCCCATCCATCTTGTTTTGCAAAACTTGATGCTTTTAAATTATCGGAAAGTGCAGTAGCTAAAAATGAAGAATGATTGGTGTTAAACAAAAATCCACTTTTTGGATTTACATATTGTGGTAGTGTATTTAGTTTTCTAAAATCTGTCCACAATGTATTAGAAGTATTGCCAGGCAAGGTTTTTCTCCAATCGTATCCAGTTGTACGTATAGGCATGGCAGCATTGTTTATATAAAAAATGGTATCATGTTTATCAGCATACATAATATTAAACATGCTTAGTTCTTGCTTATTTAATGCTGAATAAAATTCGGTGTAATTTTTTGCTTTGTCCATTTGATACCATTGGTCTAGTGCACCAATTTTCATGTTGCCACCAAGCCGCATGCTAAAAAAACCAGTTTTATTTTTCATGGTAGCACCATACTTACTCCAATATATTTTTCTTTTTATACCTATCGGAATTCCTTTTATGTGAAGTTTTATTGTTTTCACTTCTAGGTTCACCCACTGCCCATCAAATTTGTATTGTGTTTTATTATCTGGGTTCATTTCTAATTGGTACTCATCAAATCGATCACAAAAATTTACGGTGTGTGCCCAACCCAAGTTTTCGTTGGCTCCATGTAGTATGCATGGTGCTCCTGCAAGCAAACCTCCAGTAATATTCAAGCCTTCTTCGCTACACAAATGTGCTTCGTAAAATGACTGTGGGCCTGTGTTTGGTTGATGTGCATTTATCAATAAAAAAGATTCGCCAGTGGTTGTTTTTGTGCTACTGATGGCAAATGAATTGCTTCCTTTTTTATTATACTCTGGTGCCTCGGGTTCTGAATTATTAAAAATTCGAAGTAGGGCTTTATCTGCACCATTAAAAATAGTAAGTGCAAATACAGAGGCAGAAACATATTCTTTTTCGGTGATGGGAAAAAGTTTTTTACTCAGCAATTCGCTTTTATGTGTAGCTGCATAATTGTTGATGCCTTGCACATACCCATGTATGAGTGTAAGAAATGCTGGAGAAAGTGTATGCCATTTTTCTTCGGTTATTTCTTTGCAACGAAATAATGCAAATGCATAATCGCCTGCTACCGCTTTTTTACCCATTACTTTACCCATTAAACCTTTTACTGGTAGAAGCAATTGTTGCATACTTTCAAATTCATCTTCAGCTTCTGCCCATGCAAGGCCGTATGCTACTTCGGCATCGGTTTTAGCAAAAATGTGCGGCACACCAAAACTATCTCTTACAATGTCTATGGCTGTAGGGTTTATGGGCAATTGAGCAAAACTGATTGTTGTAGTAAAGCAACATGCGAGCAAGAAAAAAAGCGTTTTCATTTTAAAAAAAGTTGGATACAAGAAAAAACATAGTAAATGAAGATAGTTAAATTGCGAGGTATTCCGAAATGCTTGTGTAAAAGATAGTAGAGCGTGTATTTGTTTATAAAAATATTTTGTTGATTATTAGGCTATAATTTTTTTGAGGTATGATAGCCTTTGTGTAAACGATTGCGAGAGTGGTTATTAATTTTTAACAAAGTGAGAACACATTTATCAAATAAATTTATAAAATAGTAACCGATATTTGTGCATCACTTAGTTAGAATCTCGCCATTAAAATTTTTTAAAGATGTGTTAGATAAATATGGACTGCTAATAACAAGCAATCATTTTTACTCCGCCCAGCTCATCACATATCCATCGTTTTCTATGGCAATGGCATCTTCAGTAAGTTTTAGTGCACGAAAAGTATCTACCATTACAGCAAGTTCTTTTGTTTCTTTTGCACCAATACTTTTTTCTGCCAAGCCTGGGTGTGGGCCATGGGGAATGCCCGCAGGGTGCAACGTTATCATACCACGGGTTACATGCTTGCGACTCATAAAATCACCATCTACATAATAGAGTAATTCATCACTATCAATATTGCTATGGTTGTATGGTGCAGGTATAGAAAGTGGATGATAATCAAACAAACGAGGTACGAATGAACAAATAACAAACGTATTTGTTTCGAAAGTAAGATGCACTGGTGGTGGCTGGTGCACACGGCCAGTAATTGGCTCAAAATCGTGAATGCTAAATGCGTATGGATAGCAGCAACCATCCCAGCCTATTACATCAAATGGATGTGTACCGTAATGAATACCATACAACATGCCTTTCTTTTTTGTTTTGATAATGAAGTCGCCCTTCTCATCAAAAGTTTGTAAATTTTCAGGCGTACGAATATCTCTTTCACAATAAGGTGAGTGCTCCATCAATTGGCCATATTTACTTAAATATTTTTTTGGATAACGAATGGGTGAATGTGATTCTACAATAAATAATCTATTAACTTCTGTATCGAAATGTATTTGATAAATGCAACCACGAGGTACAACTACATAATCACCATATCCAAATTTTATTTCGCCATAGCAAGTTTTTAAAACACCTGTGCCTTCGTGTATAAAAATAACTTCATCGCTATCTGCATTTTTGTAAAAATATGCTGTCATGCTTTTTTGCGGAGCAGCTAAAACAATGTGGCAGTCTTCGTTTACCAACACAGCTTTTCTACTGTCTAAAAAATCGGTAGCGGGCTTTATGTTAAAACCTTCTAAACTACGATGCTTAAGCATATGCTCCTCTGCAATTTTTGGTGCTACATTAATCGGCTCATCACAACTTACAATGAGCGTGGGTGCATAGGTATGATAGAGCAAGGAGTAATCATTAGAAAAACCTTCGGTAGAAAATAATTGCTCTGAATATAAAGAACCATCTGGCTTGCGAAACTGTGTGTGACGCTTATGGGGGATGGTGCCGAGTTTTGAATAATGAGGCATGTTATTATATTGTTTGGTGTTTGTTGTTTAGTGTTGTTTGTTATGTGTTGTTTTTAATACAAGGTTTATTTTTTTAATAAAGCTTTTATTAAGAAACAAGTTACCTTTAATTGATAAACAAATTTACATTTTAAAAACGAAATAGGTTTGACAAGAATCGGATTAATATCAGATACACATGGTTTTTTGGACGAAGCCGTTTTTGAACAATTTAAAAATTGTGATGAAATATGGCATGCGGGGGATTTTGGGGTCCTCACCCTCGTTCCTTCTCCACGGGGTGAAGAGGGAGGACGAGGAGACAAAGTAGAAGAAAAGGTAGAAGAAAAAATAGAAAATGGTTTTGAAGGTAAAGTTGTTGCTGATCTTGGTGTGTGGCAAGAAAAGTATTTTAGTGAAAAGCTACAAAAGAAAATAATTTTTAGAGGCGTGTATGGTAATATTGATGGAGCAGCGATAAGACAAATTTATCCTGAAAAATTATTTTTTACTTGCGAAGGGGTAAATGTTTTTATACAACATATAGGGGGCTATCCTGGCAGATATTCAAAAGGGGTAAAGGAAGATATTATTGCCAATAAAAGTAAATTGTTTATTAGCG
>JAYSWO010000353.1:0-9228 GCA_043717975.1 Ferruginibacter sp.
CTCATTTTATGCCCGAGTTTCAATTTTGAGTGTTTACAATACTTTCAATTATGTAATTTTAGGGAATAATGATTATCTCGGACAACAATAATATTAAATTTAATCTTGTGTGTAATTTATACCACTGCATAAAAAAATGTATAATATGTAGCAAATGAATCATATACTCTCTATGATAGCACTATTATTTCATATTATATCAAGAAAATTTTAGAATTATTTATCTAAAATAAAAATATGAGTAGATCTTTCTTGTGAAATCTTAATAAGACATCAAAGTCCTTTTTTGTTTATTCCTTATGTTTCGTTCTACTATTTGCAGTTGTTTTTACTAAAAGAATGGATATATTATTTATTCATACTGTTGTGGGTTTTTTAAGAGCTTTACTACAAACTGCCATTCCACAACATTTGTGTTAAAAATTAATCATGGAAGTATCATTATTATGGGCAAGTGATAGAGAAGGACTTTTAATGTAGGCTTACCTAAGGCAAAAAGAATATTGATTCTATCTAAAAGGCTAGGCTTTTAAAAGTATTGGTGCCCGATTGAAGTACGATGTTATCTTGGTCAATTTGGTTTGTAAAGTTTCATACACAGCATCTTGAAGCGGCAGGCGTAGTAGAAATATGGAAGTATAACTTTAATGTGGTTAAAAAGAAATGCTGTTATAGGATTCTGTATTAATTTTAAAAAAGCGGGTTCCATGAACGTACATGCAACCTTACGTAAAAGAACTGAAGTATGAAAATGTTCATTAAAAGAAGTTATTTATTTTACAATCATATTAATCCAAGGCTTTTTATTGGTAAAATAGAAATAACTATTTTTCGGCATAGTAGGGTTGGGTATTAAAAAAATAATAGAGCTTATGGCAAAATAAATAGCATAAGCAATTAAAAAACCCAGCCAATTGCCTGAAAAATTATTTAATCTAGACATGCTAGGCCAAAAGGGAAGATATTTTATTTCAATCTTTTCTTGGGCAATTGGAATTTCATTTCTGGTAGCATAATCCTCATAGGTTTTATCATTCACAACATATCTATAAACAAGGGTTCCAGAATTATTCAATTCATTCATTCTACCATACACATAGCAATCTGCCATGGTGGTTGTACCAAAATACCATAATAGTTGATATGATAAAATACCAAATATAAAAATACATTGTAGCAATAAGTACATTCTAAATGTAGAAATTTCAACAAAGGAATATGGCTTTTTTCTTTTCAATTTTTTATTTGAAGATATAAAAAATATAATGAGTTATCAACATTATAATTGTTTTTTTTCTTTGATAAATATTTTAGATGGTATGCTGTAGTGCTTGACTATCTATGCCTTAGATACAATGTAGTTTTTATAATAACAGCATAAACAAAATCATAAAATTTTTAACAAATGCTTTGTTGGCACAGTAATTGGCTAGTCATAAAAAAAATAAATACTATGAAAAAAATATTTTTGTTATGCTTAGTAGCATTTTCTTTTGTAGCAGCAGATGCACAAACAAGAAAAAATAAAAAAAGTAGAAAGGTTCCCAATAAAGAAGCGATTGCAAATGCAAAATTTAACAAACAAGAGGCGTCTAAAAAACTTATGAGAGATTCTTCAATTTTTAAAATGCGTTTGGAAGATTTTACAAGATTAGCAATGGATAGTATTGCAGATTTGCAAGCGGATAGCATAAGTGTAGCTTACAAAGAAAATGGCTTAAGAGAAATTGATAGTTTGAACAAAGAGAGCTATGCTGCTATTGGAAAAAATACGGCTGAATATGATAAAACACAAAGACTACAAAATGAAATAGTAGTTGGGGCAGGACTAAGCGATTACAAAAGCAGGCAAGTAAAAATTATAAATACTAGCTATACAGAAAAAGCAAAGGCATTGATAGAAGAAGGAAATGCAAATGCAAAAGCACAAGAGTTGCTTGCTTTAAATGAAGAGCGCCGTGGTAAAATTAAAGCCATACTTGGAAAATCTAAAGAACGGAAATTGGAAAAAGAAAGGAAAGATTATGTAAAGAAAAATGGGGTAGATGTTAATACGGCATGGATGGATATACCAGAAAGTGTATCTAAAAAATAATTGTTGATTTTGAAAGTAAAAGTCGGAGCAAAGTGATTGATTGCTGCCGACTTTTTTTATTTTTCCAATGGCTTCTATGAAAATGCCATAGGATAAAGTTTTTTAGCTTTAGCAATCATATTTAATTCAATTGTTTTTGATGCAACTACAAAAATATATCCAATAAAAAGCAATAAAATGATAATGGCTTTGTAATAATTAGGAAAGTTTAAAATTTGAGTATAAGCATCATTTAAAGTAAAAATTAATAACTGCGTATACAAAAAACCACCATAATTAAATGAAGGTAAAACCTGTGTAATTAATAATGGTTTATTCTTTTTGGATGTAAGAAATTGTTTCATTCTAAAAAATATAAAATCAAGCAAAAGAATAAACATAGTTATGTAAGCAATCATCTCAACATTTATATTTATTATTGCTATTGAAATAACACCAAATATGGCTATACTTCTTACCACATTTGGCCAACTAAATTGATTTTTTATTTCATTCCATAAAAGCCGATTGTTTCTTTTTTCCAATTCATGTTGTTTTTCTTGCACAATGTGTGCAAAGCCAAACAAGCCAAATGTTGAATACACATTTGCCAATGCTCTTTCAAAGGAAAGGGAATTATCTGCATCCATGAGCTCTTCTATTTTATTGGCAAGATGATCTACCAGCTCTACTTGCAAGTCGTACCATTTTACAAATTTCTTTTCTGTAAAAGTAAATAATGTTTGTATTTGCTGTTCCGTGAGTGTCATTGTAAAGCAGGTTTTAGATTTAATAGTTGTTGCATTTGTTCAATAAAAGCGGCTATCTCTTTTAGTTTTACGTTTGTTTCTTTTTTTCCCTGTTTGGTTAAGCTATAATATTTTCTTTGTCTATTGCCAATGCTTTCTATGCTTACATCAAGCATACCATCTGCTTCTAGCTTGTGTAAGGCAGGGTATAAGGCACCTTCGGTTAATTGCATTTCTCCGCCACTAAGTTCTTTTACTTTTTTGGTAATTTCATAGCCATACATTTTATCGTTTTCGCTCAGCATTTTTAGCAAAATGGTGGTAAGAGATCCCTTAAACAATTGTTGGTTTTGTTTCATATGGTAAATATACATAAGAAACTTATGCATAAGACATTTTCGTACAATTTTTTTTTACGAATGGTATTTTAAAGTAGATAAAAAAATACAATAAATGATTTGTTACACTTTTTAGGTACCCGTCGATGATAGTCCCAAAAGGATGCTATTATATAACGGCACAAATAGGTTTGGCTAAACCCCGAAGAGGTGATATTAGAAATAATGGATTCTGCTCGGGAATTGCACTTCATAGAATTTTATTTAGTTCTATAGTAATTTCAGCCTTACGGGTTTAAATTTATTACTCTTTGTAGGTATTTCATTTGCAAATATGCAGCAAAGCAGTCGTTCGGGAGGGTATCTGTGCATTTGCTATAACTTCTTTTATAACTTGCTGCACAGAAAGCTTCCGCACAAAAGCCCCTGCACCATTTCTGCTAGTGGAGGTGGCTAAGAAGGCTCACGAAAGTTGAAGCTCACCAACCGAGGCAAGAGTCGAGATGTAAATTTAGCTGAAATTTAATAGTACAGTATGTTGCGTAAGCTTAAAAAAATTTTTATTCAAATTTAGGCATCAGAAACCGCTTCATTTTTCTTTACATTTCTATCAATTATTTTGCAATAAATATAATATAGCAAAGGCAAAATGATAAACAGTAAATAACTGTATATTGTAATTTTGCCAAGTAAAATATAAGCGGACAAGTACATATTTGCAAAAAATATAAAGCAAAAACAATACTACCTGTATTATTTATCAAGGCATTTTTCTTGTACTTAAAAATACATTTGTTTAAAAATTTTCTACTAGTAAGAAAGAAAAATATAAAGGATAAAGAAAGACCAAAAAATATAAATGCAAAATAAACTGTTTCATTTTTAATTCCAATGCTTTCCAAGCTCTCTATTTTTGTTATCAATTTTACTAATATTAATAAATGACAACATAAATTAAAAGCAACAAGAGATAGGCCTTTGCCTATATCATTACTGTTTTTTGAACCACTTAATTGTTTATAAAAGTTATCTGCAATGAATATTGTAATTTTTACCATTTATGTTTTTCTTAAGGAGATAATTTTTGTTTCTATGCAAAGTTTAACCACTGGCACAAAGATGCAGCATAGCAAAGGAGTGGAAGGGTATCTGTGCTTTGAATAAACTTCTTTTATAATTTGCCGCACAGAAAGCCACCGCACAAAAGCCACGCATCATTTCTGCTAGGATGATTGGTTGGGCAAATGCCACGGCTTTATCGGGTGGTGACTATGAGGGCTCACGAAAGTTGAGTCTTACCAACCAAGGTAAAGGGCAAAATTATCTGGGAGGAGGTGGTGGTTTGATTGGTAATGCCATATCAGAATCTCCCATCTTTGGATTAGATTCAATTGGAAAATCAAGTTCTGGTGATATATACCAAATTTTCCCAATCTCTTTATGTTTTCTGATTGGTTCAATTTTATAATGCGCTTCCCTTATTTCGTTAGTGCTAAATTGGATTGAATTAAAAAAACTCTTTGTCTCTTGGGAAATTGAACTGAGTGAAGGTTGGTAAGCAAAAAACCAATAGCTTTTGTTATTTGCAATAGTAAGATAGCAGTAAAAGGTTCGTAACTCTTGCGTTGTATCATGAGCAATTCCCGTAAGAAAAAAACCTACTAAATTACCTATAGAGGTATCAATTAAAGTTAAATCGTACATCTCAAATAATGGGCCTGAGAACTTACCCGACATATATCCTCTAAGTGACAAATCTAAATCATATTCATTTTCTATAGGTGCGATTACAGTGTCAAAGTAATTTAATTCATACGACCCAAAATTTCCTTTACTAAAATAGGTATGTAGACTATTGTCTTTATATTCAGTAACACTATCAAGAAAATTAACAGTTAATATTTCATTAATTGATTTTCCTTTTTTTGGCGAACTATTTATCTGTGCACATGAAAGTTGAGTCATCAACCCAAAAAAAAGAAATAAAAACATATTCCTATTTATTAATCTCATATAATTGTATCTAATGTTTATGACCTTTTTAGCATTTCAAATGTATTCAAAAATACCCAAACCAACTGCTTCGACTTTTAAAACAACTGCCGATGATAATCCCGAAGGGATGAAATTAATATAGCAGATAAAAAAAGGTTTGGACAAACCCCGAAGGGGTGATATTAGCAATAATGCCATCCCTTCGGGATTTGGACTTCATGGGATTTATGTGGTTCTATATTAATATCAGCCTTTTAGGCTTGCCGCATTGACCCATCTATCCGTTGTATTAAGTGAAGCATGTCTATGGATAGAAAATAAAAGCGAGACTTTACCTCCATAAACTTTAAACAATTACAACCTCCACAAAAAAATAAATACACCTCGAAGTATTGCTGAACAAAGCTTCACCGCCCAAAGGCGCAGGGATGGGAAGTAGTAGCCCACAGGAGGGAGGCACGACCGACGAGGACTACTACGGACAGCCCGCATCTACTGCCCAACAATGGTATCTGCCCACCGCCCCAAAGTCTTATTATTCTCGTACCAAACTAATCCAACAATCAAATAAATGAGTATATTCTCAATAATGTAAATTTGTAATTCTAAAACACATTAATGGCTTATAACTCTCTCGAAGAATGTTTACTAGACCTTGAAAAAAACGGGCAACTTATTCGCATAAAAGAAGAAGTGGATCCTAACCTAGAAATGGCTGCCATACACTTGCGCATACATGAAGCGGGTGGTAAAGCCATTTTATTTGAAAAAGTAAAAGGCACAAAATACAGAGCGGCTTCTAATATTTTTGGCACACTGGAGCGTAGTGAATTTATTTTTAGAAACACATTGGGGCATGTGCGCAATTTGATTGACCTAAAAAATAATCCGGTAGAAGCCATCAAAAAGCCTTTTAAAAATTTGGCTACTTTGGCGGCTGGGTTTAAGGCATTGCCACTAAAAAATGCGATAAACAAACCTGTATTGTTTGAAGAAATAAAGATAGAAGATATACCACAAATTGTGCATTGGCCAATGGATGGTGGCGCTTATGTAACGCTGCCGCAGGTGTACACAGAAGATATAGATAAGCCAGGCATCATGAATGGCAATATGGGTATGTATCGCATACAACTTTCGGGAAACGATTATGTGATGAATGAGGAGATAGGTTTGCATTATCAATTGCACCGTGGCATTGGTGTGCACCAAACCAAAGCCAATAAAAAAGGACAGCCATTAAAAGTGAGTATTTTTGTGGGTGGGCCACCAGCACATTCTGTAGCAGCCGTAATGCCACTGCCTGAAGGTTTGGGCGAAGCTACTTTTGCGGGAGCGCTTGGTGGGCGTAGGTTTCGGTATACCTATAAAGACGGATTTTGTATAAGTACCGATGCCGATTTTGTAATTACAGGCACCGTAGAGCCCTTGCAAAATAAACCCGAAGGACCATTCGGCGACCACTTAGGATATTATAGTTTGAAACATGATTTTCCGCTGATGAAAGTGCATAAAGTGTATGCACGCAAAAATGCCATTTGGCCTTTTACGGTTGTTGGCAGACCACCACAGGAAGATACCAGTTTTGGGCAACTCATACATTCTATTACTGGCAGTGCTTTGCAAAATGAAATACCGGGGCTTAAAGAAGTAAATGCCGTGGATGCCGCGGGTGTGCACCCACTCTTGCTTGCCATTGGTAGCGAGCGTTACACACCTTATACGCCTGCTACACAACCTGCGGAAATACTCACCATTGCCAATCATATTTTGGGTACAGGGCAATTGAGTTTAGCAAAATTTTTATTTATAACGGCTGATGCAGAAAATAAAATAGATACGCATCACATTCAGGAATATTTTATTTATTTACTAGAGCGTATCAACTTACAAAGAGATGTACATTTTTATACCAACACAACAATAGATACCTTAGACTATTCAGGCACATCTATAAACAGTGGTAGCAAAGTGGTGTTTGCGGCAAATGGAATTGTAAAAAGGGAATTGGGTAACATTGTTCCTGCTTGTATAAACGAATTTGCTGGTACATTAATTATGTCTGGTGTTATAGCTATTCAGCAAAAGCCTTTTACAACTTACGATGCAGCGCATGAGGAGTTGGCCATGATAAATGAAAAATTAAAAAGTTATGCAACGGAGCTTGACGCATTTCCAATAATTATTTTGTGCGATGATGCTCGTTTTGCCGCAGAAAAATTGAACAACTTTTTGTGGATAGCGTTTACCCGTACAAACCCATCGCATGATATATATGGTCTAAATAGTTTTACAGAAAATAAACATTGGGGTTGTACGAGCGTTATATTTGATGCAAGGATAAAGCCGCACCATGCACCACCATTGGTATTGGACGAAGGAGTGGAGAGGAGGGTGGAGGAGGTTTTGGGCAATGTGGGAATGGGATAATGGGGGAATGTGCAAATGTGCAAATGGGCAGATGTGCAAATGGGCAGATGTGCAAATATGCAAATGGGGAAATTACTTAATGGTTGTGTCCCCACCAACCATTAAAAAACTTAACCGAGGCCATCATTTTAGCTACAAAGATTTTTTTGCAGTCAATGTTTGCATCAGCGAATTTTATATCCAGAAAAATATGCTTCTCTTGTAGCAATGTTTACAACTTGCGTTGTCGTATTTTTTATTGTAAGTCTCACTTGCTGCCCTGCAGTTAGCATAAAATTTTTTGAGAAAGAAAAAGTATGCCTGTAAACCGCGGGGGACATAGGCGGGAAGTAATAATCTCCAGCATACGGAACTCCACCAATCATTATTTTAAGGGCTACAGTGCCGCTTACCGATCCATTGGAAATAATATTGGTTTGTACATCGAAATGATATATACCGTCTGATGGGGCAGTAAAATTGCCTGTTGCTGCGTTATACGCATTACCAACATTGAATACGGCAAGTCCACTGCCTACGTTATCATCTAGCACCATTGTTACATCAGGATCTAGAATATTTAGGGGATTATAAAATACTGATCCTCCCCAAGCGCTAAAAGCACAAGCAGGACCAGATACCCATTGTGGTGCTGTAGCATTGCCAGTAGATATAAGTAGGTCGCCCGTGGAACCTGCGTTATTATTTATTTTTAAATTGCCATTAATGTTAACCCCTCCATCTACATCCAGTTTTGCATTTGGGGTAGCTGTACCTATACCAACATTACCATTTGCCAAAAAATAGGCAGATGCATTAAATGCTGGTGCAATGGTTACCGCCTCTGTATTGGTAGTGCCCAATTGCATGCCGTTTCCATTTTCCCATAAATAACCTTTATATACATTGGCAAGGCTGTAAAAACCAATGTAAGGATTATTGCCTTGTAGTTTTATGGCTTGTGCTGTAGCGCTAATGGAATCTGTGATGTGTAATTTTACTTCTGGTGTGCTGGTACCAATGCCTACATGTTGGGCATTAGTTGTACGAATAAAAAAGGCGAAAATAAAAAGTAAAATAATTTTTTTCATAAAAAAATATTATTCGTAATAAAAACTAATATTCATAAATGTATGTGCAAGAGAACCAGAAACTGGAATGACAATATCCGAGCTTGGGGGGCCGGATTTCATACCTGCTAATTTTATGGTATGTGTGCCAATGGGTACATTTAAAAGAACGCTCGAAGTAACTGTTTGTGCATAGCTATTTTCGATATTGGTCATCGTTAGTGATTTTGTTACACCATCCATTATTAAGTAAACTGTAAACACACTGGTAGAGCAATTAATACATTGATACGTGGTAGCAAAAAGGCTAAAATTAACCAATGCCTTAGCAGTTTTAGTATTGGTAAATGTATAAGTAAGCCCAGGTATATCTACCAATGCAGTAATTGTTATGCCTGCTGAATTGAGAAGTTGCACGGAATTTTCGTACAAACTTTTTGTAGGGCTAACCCATACTGGTGCTGTTCCGCCACCGCCGTTGGACATAAGCACTTCACCTGCTGCACCTCCCACACCGTTGCTACGCAAAGAGCCGCTCATATTTATATCGCCATTTACATCTAGTTTATAATTTGCGGTAGGGTATCCAATAC
>JAYSWO010000354.1:0-3683 GCA_043717975.1 Ferruginibacter sp.
GCAAAGTATGTGTTGGTGGGCATTCCGGAAGATATAGGTGTAAGAGCAAATATAGGAATTGGAGGTGCAGATACAAATTGGTATCCATTTCTCAATTCCTTTTTAAATATACAGAGTAATGATTTTTGCACTGGTGAAGATATTTTGCTGTTGGGGCATTTTGATTTTGGAGATATTAAATACCTTATAGAAAACAATGCTTTTAACGAAGAAGAAAAAATAAATGCATACAGGCATGCCGTAAATACCATAGATGATGAGGTAGAAAATTTGATGAAAGCGATTTCGGTTACAGGAAAATTTCCCATTGTAATTGGTGGCGGTCATAACAATGCATATCCAATATTAAAAGGAGTTTCCAAAGGGTTGTTTAAAATGGGAGAACTACCATTGTCACAGTTAAACGCCATTAATTTAGATGCGCATACCGATTATAGAAGTATGGAAGGCAGACATAGTGGAAACGCCTTTCGTTATGCAGAAAGTGATGGTTATCTTGGTAAGTACAGCATTTTAGGGCTTCACGAAAACTATGTATCACAAAATGTGTTAGCAGAAATGCAATCAAATCCATTTATGCAATACACTTCGTACGAAGATATTTTTTTAAGAGAAAGAAAAGGTTTCATGCAAGCTTTGGGGCAAGCGGTTGACTTTACCCATGATAGCTATACAGGCATAGAATTAGATATGGATTGTGTACAAAATGCATTGAGCAGTGCACATACCCCATCGGGTATAAGTGCCTTATTGGCAAGGCAATATGTTACCTATACGGCTAGGCATGCTCGTGCAGCATACTTACATATATGCGAAGGAGCTACTCAATTGGTAGATGGTCGCAAAGACGATACCACAGGCAAGCTATTAAGCTATTTGGTGAGCGATTTTGTGAAAGGAATGAATGAAAGGTAGCTTTTTACTGCTGATGTACGGACCACAACTTTTTCAATAAAAGTTGGAATATCATCATTGCTAGAAACTTGTAGAAATATATGATGATATATGCTGGGTGTTTGTCTCGCTTCATCTCTACCTATTTATTCCACTTTAAAAAATAACATTCTGAATTTTCAAAAATAATTGAAAATTCCTTACCTTTGCATTATAAAATACTTATAATGAAAATCGTAATAATAGGTGGAGGTTTTGGAGGCTTGAGGCTTGCAAGGGCATTGACTAATAAAGCAGGCTTTGAAGTAATTTTATTAGATAGATTTAATTATCATCAGTTTCAACCATTATTTTATCAAGTAGCTACTGCAGGGCTTGATGCCAGTAATATTTCATTTCCACTTCGTAAGGTTTTTCACAACAGCAAAAATGTACGTTTTTGCATGGCAACTGTAAAGGAAATTGTGCATGCTCAAAATAAAGTGATAACAGATATTGGTGATTTTACTTACGATCAATTGATAATAGCTACAGGTGCAGACACCAATTTTTTTGGAAATGAATTGATGCAAGCCAATGCCATGCCAATGAAAAGCACCGTAGAAGCCATTGAACTTCGCCATAGGTTATTAAAAAACTTTGAAGATGCTTCTGCCACTACTGAACCTACTGAGCTAAATAGATTGATGCATGTAGTAATTGTAGGGGGAGGTCCTACAGGCGTTGAATTAAGTGGTGCCATTGCTGATATGAGAAGATTTGTATTGCCAAAAGATTATCCCGAGCTCGATTTTAGTACAATGAAAATTACTTTATTAGAAGGTACTAATAAAACCCTTGGCACGATGAGTGAAAAGAGTAGTGAACAATCTGAACGGTATTTAAAAAATCTTGGTGTTAATGTAAAAACAAATGCCATTTTAAAAACCTATGATGGTAAAATGGCAATATTGCAAGATGGAACCATTATTGAGACTGCGCTAGTTATATGGGCAGCCGGTATTAAAGGGAATATATTACCAGGTATTGATGCTAGCCTTGTAGCTAGAGGAAATAGAATAAAAGTAAACAACCAGTGTTTGGTAAATGGATTTACAAATGTGTACGCAATTGGTGATGTAGCCTATATGGATACCGATATAGCTTATCCTAATGGCCACCCACAAGTAGCGCCAGTAGCTATACAGCAAGCAGATATGATTGTAAATAATCTGAAGCTTATACATATGAAGAGCAACAATGATCGTATGCAAACCTTTGTGTATAACGACAAAGGAGCTATGGCAACCGTTGGAAGAAAATTGGCGGTAGTTGATATGCCGAAACCAAAATTACATTTCGGTGGTTTTTTGGCTTGGTTGGTTTGGATGTTTTTGCATCTTATGCTCATACTCGGTGTAAAAAATCGATTGTCAGTTTTCTTTAATTGGTTTTATAACTATTTTACAAAAGATCAAAACCTTCGTTTGATTTTTAAAGTAAATTATAAGGAAAGAATGAAGTAATATGAACAAAAAGTTTCTCACTGCCGAATGGAATAATTTGATTATTGCCAACTACATTATAGATCCTGAAATATTAAAGCCATACTTACCAGCAAAAACAGAGCTAGATTTTTACAACGGTATATGTTATGTAAGTCTTATTGGTTTTATGTTTGAGCAAACAAAAATTCTTGGTGTAAGGGTACCCTTTCATATTAATTTTGAAGAGGTAAACTTCCGTTTTTATGTACGAGTAAAAGATGGGGAGGATTGGAAACGTGGAGCAGTTTTCATAAAAGAAATTGTACCAAAACCAGCCATTACATTGGTAGCAAATACTTTGTATAGAGAAAAATATGTAACCCTACCTATGAAGCATTACTACCATGAAAAAGTAAACGAAATAGAACTTGGATACCATTGGAAATATAAAGGTATCTGGAATAAGTTAGAAGCTACCACCGAAAAAAAATGTGCAGCTATGCTTGTGGGTAGCAAGGAAGAGTTTATTGCAGAACATTATTGGGGTTATTCAAAATATAATAACAGTACCACATTTGAATATGCTGTACAACATCCCGCTTGGGAAATACATAGAGTAAAAAATTACAATATTGTTTGTGATTTTAAAAAATTATATGGAGAATCATTTGCATTTTTAAATGCAGCAAAACTTGATAGCGTTTTCATGGCTAAAGGTTCACCCATTGCTATTTTGCATAAAAAAAATTTATAAATCATTATCTGGCTAATATTTTTTTTGCTCTACTTTTAAATGCAGGTGATTCATATGGCATTTGTGTTTCTATTATTAGACGCAATTCCATTTTTATTTCGGGGTAAAGTATTGATAAATTTTCTAATACAGACAGTGAAAATGCTTTTACTGCAGGTTTTTCCTCCATAGATTGTACAAGATTAAAGCAAATATTCATTACTTCTCCATGGTATTTTTTGGGTATATCAACAAATTGTAAAATCCTCATTGTATTGCGTTTTACAGCATCATGTATATTTGGCTTTTTAACATTGTTTAGTAATGTACCAACATGTTTTTTAATAAATAATGCATTTGCTTCTACACAAAAACGCACAGGCCAAGCGCTACATTGTACCACTCTATATTCATCATTTATAAATAATGAAAATAATTCATCAAAACGCTTTTGGCTATTGCCTACCCATTCTACAATTGCATTACAATTTTCTTTAGAGTGTTGCCTTAATATTTCTTCTCTTACATTCATTTATTATAAAAAAAATTATAAAGATTTAAGTTGTTCCAACATTTGTTTTACTTCTTCC
>JAYSWO010000355.1:0-3681 GCA_043717975.1 Ferruginibacter sp.
CACTTGGTCAAACATATCAAAACTTTTTACACCTAATGCCTCTCTTGCATAAAACGCAGCATGTGGATCAGGTGTTTTAAAACGAGTAAGGTCTAGCAAGCCATCATCTACCACGGCTATGCAGTACGTCATTTCTTTACCATTTTTCTCACTCACTTTTACAGATACATTTGTTTCTGGGCGCACACTTGCATCCATATTTATTTGCGGTGTAAGTATCGTATTTTTATCTTCTACAAAAATGGGAATAGAGCCGTACATGCGTATAGGCAGGTCGTTCACGGTTTGTGCATGTGGCTGCAACAAACTTATGGTAGCATAAATATTAGGCGCCATGGAAGGCTCCGCTTTAAACTTTACCATCGTTTGCCCTTGTGTAGTTTCTTGCCAAAAAGATTTTATAACCTTACTACCACTTTCTAAACTCACGAGCATTCTTCCTCCTTTTGCAGAAGGTATCGTTAGCTTTATTTCATCACCTACATTATACTTTTCCTTTTCTGCACTAAACGAAAGCATGCTAGCCGCAGATTGGTCTGCATCTTCTCCACTTCTACTTTGCCAGCCTGGTTCATCTACATAAAAGGTGCTACCTGTTATATGCCCACTCAATTTATCTTTTACCAATACAAGGTAACGTCCCCACTCTGTACTACCTGTTTTAAAACTCCAAGAACCCTTGCCATTGCTCAGTGTTATGTCTTCTTTCTTTATTAGTTTATTATACTCATCTTGCGTAAAGTTGCTAAAATTATCACTACCTGCATCCCACCACCACCGCCATTGTATTTTGTAAAACTGCACTTCCATGGCTTGGCTACCCTGTTGCAAATTTCCTTTTGCATCCACATCTACAATCTCTACACTGTGGCTTTTACCTGTAAGCAAATAATTAAATGGCTTTTGTCCTTCAGGCATTTTTATACCTGCATACGATTTGTATGGGCTATACTGTATGCTCATATTGTCTATGCTAAAACTTCCGCCTGGCTCAAAAACTTTAGTAAGTAAATTGGCTGTAAGCATGCCCGGTGCCAATCCATCCATTTGAAAATCGGGTTTTATGTTTGCATCACCATTATCATCTAGCGTACCATCAAAAATTGTTTTTACTTGTGTGCTATAGTTTGATGTTGGGTTATCAAAATCATAATTGGCAAATTTTGCAAACTCCGTTTTTCTTGCAGAAAGTGATGCATCTATTTTTGCTTTCAATCCTTTGCCAGGGCTGCCAAATAACCACATGGCATTTATCTTGCCTTCATTCGTACTATTCACACCTAACATAGGATCCGCACCAAAGTTCATTTTTATTTTTAAACGGTTGGGCATTACCGTTTCTACTTTTACTCTTTTTTCAAAAACAGCACCGCCTACTTTTATTTTTACCAACCAATTTCCTGTAGGTGATGATGCATCTGTATTTGTTTTAAATATATTGAACCCATCTACAGCGTTGGCTTGCACCATTTTTTTAAATAACTGCCCTTGTGGAGAAATGAGGTTAAATTCCACAGGCATATCTTTTGGCAGGTTGCCTGTTTTATCTTCTATGATACAATTGATGTACATTGTATCGCCGGGTCTCCATACACCTCTTTCACCAAAAATAAATCCTTTGATGCCACTTTTTATTTCTTCCCCACTCACATCAAACTTACTAAGCGCAAGCGAATTGCCATTGTCCACTTTTAAGTATCCACGCTCAGCGCCTTTTTTTGCAATTAATAAATATGGTTTTTGTTTTAGTTCGATAGTGCCAAAACCATCGCTACCACTGCTTCCCTTACCTATTACTTGGTTTTGATAATCCATGGCTATCAAATCTACACCACTCATTGGCTCGGTAGAAATGATGCTACTCACCGCAACCATCAACGAATTATCATTTCCTTTTTTTACTGTAAGCCCAATATTACTTGCTAAAATATTTCTACTACTCCACCTGTCTTTATTAAAATATGAATTGCTTGTTGGATCATCTTTTCTTTCCCAACTATACCCTCGTGGATAGTAATTATCGTAGTTGCTCCAAAATTCATCAAAATCATCTTTACCATTGTTATCTCCATAATAACCTTCTTCTTCGCCATAGTATTCTTCACTCATATTTTCTTCTTCGCTCAGCGTATCGCTTGCCATTTTGCTGTACAAAGAATAAGTAGGTCTAAACCCAATCGTAACCCTGTAAATGGCGCCGGGCTCGGTTTTCAAAAACTTATCTATGTCTAAAGAAAAACGTTGCTTGGTATGTAAATCAAGTGTTTTATCATCATCCAATCGCAATGTTTTTTGTACAATTGGTTTTGCTACACGGCGAAGCTCTTGGTCACCACCCAATTCATTTTGTTGTAAAAACTGTGGTACATTGTTTTCATAAATTTTTATGATGCTAATATCCACTGCATTTAAATTGATGGCGTCAAATGGCAATACCAATTTGCCTGATGTAGGCAAAATATTTCCTTTGCCTAAAATTTTTGCAGAAGGTTTTTTATTTTCAAAAACGAGGTTTGATTTAAAACCGGTGTTCAATACATTACCCCAACTGTCTTTTATACCTGTGTTCACATTCACCGTATAATTTCCATCCAATGCTTTACCTGAAAATAATTTTACCTCACTTCCATTGATGGTATAAGATACATCGCTTTCGTTTGCAATAGTTACCAAGCCTGTAAGATCTTGCCCTACTGCAATGGGCTCACTAAATTGTACAGATGCGTATTGCTGCGCATCGTTTACGGGTGTTACATTAAGCACTTTAAAATCGCCTGCAGCAGGCACTTTCAAGGTTTGGTTTCCTACCACATCCATACGCATAGCTTTACCATTCCATTTCAAATCCAAGGCAGATTCTGCTTTGTCACTTCGGTCTATACCTGCAACAGTGTAAGTATGGGTTTTACTTCCGTTAGAATGTTGCCAACTGAGTTTTAAATTTTTATTGCTTTGCGATGCGGTTAAAATCTTTTCTATTTCCTTTTCATTTTCTGCATCAGCTGTAGTCAATTCACCACTCAAACGCATTTTGTTTTTTACAGCTTCGCTACGCAAGCCTGTGTTCGTTACTTTAAAAGAAGGCTTGGTGGTTTGAAAATTAAATTGCAAATCTTCATACTTAGATGGAACTTTGGTAACCTTACCCAAATTAAAATTTACTTTATATAATTTATCTGCCTCCAAATTTTTCTCTGGTTTAAATTCTATCGTACGAGCATCAATCCATGTTGCTTTTCCTTTTACACTTGGCGATAATTCAAACAACTTATCGCTCACCGCTTGCCCTACACTATGCGTAGTGGCTGCATCTGTGGAGAGTTGCACCCTTATACTGCTCGTTTTAGAAACGATACCCGTGGTATAGGCTTCTACATATTTTGCAAAAGCAGGATCTACATCCAACCATTTTTGGTTGTTATTTTTTTTGCAAGAATGGGTAGTAAAAACAATGGCGAAAAGGCATAAAAATGCTTTCGCAAAAGAATTGCGGATAGCAAAATTTTTTAAGGAAGACATGGTAGATTGTTTATGAGGTGGTAAGAGCAATAAAATTGCTAATGTAAATGTTAGAAGAAATTTTGATATGGCAAAAATATTTTTTTGCTAATGAAGGTTTTAAGGAAACTTTAACCACAGAGGAAATAAACTGGCAATATAAAATTAGGTAGCCAAAATATA
>JAYSWO010000356.1:0-3675 GCA_043717975.1 Ferruginibacter sp.
TTACAGATTGTTTGTGTCAAGCACCAAGAAAAAAGCAAACACACTACGAAACGCTCAAAATGAATATAAAGCCCTTAAGTTAACGACTATGGTGAGACACGAACCTAGGCGAAGAACGTTTATACGATTCTATTTTAAGAGAATATCCAATTTTAACACTTTTAGTATGGAAAAATAAAAGCCAAATTGAACATAGAAAATTTATTGATAATTGGAAAGACTCACTGAAACTTTTAGATTTTTATGTACCAATAAATGATAATCCAAAAATGTTAGTATTGGATGGTCAACAAAGAATGCAAAGTTTATTTATTGGTTTAAAAGGTAGCTATAATGGCAAAGAACTTTATTTTAATATACTTAGCGGTGCTTTGAGAGCTCCCGATGATATTCGTTATTCGTTTAAGTTTTATGCTGAAAGTCCAGGCTTCCCGTGGATAAAATTCAGCACTTTGGTTTTCCCTGATAAAAAGAAAAAGGAATTTAGACAAGAAATATTAGTGACTACAGACAAAGAGCTAACCGAAGAAGATGACGATAGATTAGATGACAATATCGAATTGATACGAAAAGTCTTTTGTTCAGATGACAATATTATTTACCAAGAAGTAGATAGTATTGATAGACCACAAGCATGTAATGAAGATGATATTGTTGAAATATTCATAAGAGCAAATTCGGGTGGTACAAGGCTTGACAAATCAGATTTATTATTTTCTTTATTGGTATCCTCTTGGGATGATGCTAATGAAAATATGACAGCATTATTAGAAGACCTAAACAAAGATGGATACCGTTTCGGGAGAGATTTATTTTAAAAGCTTGCCTTGTTATTTTTGACAAAGGTGCTTCTTATGAAGTATCTAAATGTAGAGATGGCGAAACCAAGAAAAATATTGAAGACAATTGCACCAATATAGCAAATGCCATAAAAGATGTAAAAGATTATTTAAAAGGGAAAACCTTTATTCAAAGTGATAAAGTACTTTCATCTTATTTAGTACTTATTCCATTAATTTATTTTCGGTATCATTTTTCAGCAAAATGGAGAACAGCTATCGGTATTAATGACTATTTAATAAGAACACTATTAGTTGGTGCTTATAGTGGAAATCCAGATAGCCTTATAGACAAAACAGTAAGAAAAATAAAGGAAGATGATATTTTTTTTTTACAAAATATTTTTGGAATTATTCCTGATGACGGCAGGAATCTTGAAATAAGCGAAGACGCTCTTTTTGATATTTCGTACACAGATAGAAGAATACATTTGTTATTTAATTTGTGGTATAACTTTAACTATACCCCTGCTTACAATCAAAATGAACCTCAAATACAACACATATTTCCTCAATCCATCCTTAAAACAGTTAAGGACTATAATCCCGATTCTGATAGGTGGAGTTTAATGCGTTATAAACAAGGTGCTAGAGACCAATTAGCAAACCTTATGCTGCTTACAAAACAAGAAAACGGTGCAAGTGAAAAATGGGATACAGCAGCTGAGGAATGGTTTAACGGAAAAGACCAAACATATTTTGATTTACATCTTATTCCAAATAATCCTGATTTATGGAAATTAGATAATTATGAGCAGTTTATCTTGGAAAGAAAAAAACCAATCCTTCAAAAATTCAATATCTTATTAATTAAAAGCAATGTATAAAGTATCAATGTTTTCGCTTAAAAATGCTATAAGTATAAGAATTATTCCCTACTTTTGTTCACATATTTAATCTGTTCACGAAACGTGTACACAAATAAAAACATAAATGAAAGAAAATAATATTATAGACACTGCCATCGAAAACCTCCAAAAAAACTATCATTTAGATGCAAGTTGGAAACACACCCAAAATAAACATATAGATGGGTTGCTTAATATTATTGTAAACAATACAAAACTTGAATTTTTAATTGAAGAAAAACAAGAACTAAGAAACCACCAAGTAGGAAAAATTGTGGAAATGGCCCAAAACCATAAACCATTGATGATTATTGCCAATAGAATTTTCCCGAAAATAAAAGAAGAATTAAGGCAAAACGAAATTGCCTATTTAGAAACCAACGGAAACATCTATATAAAAACCAATAATACATTTTTGTGGTTAGATGCTCAAAAACCTTTGCAATACGAAAAAGCAAATACAAACCGTGCCTTTTCTAAAACAGGGTTAAAAGTAATTTTTCATTTATTAATACATAATGAGTTAATAAATATGCCTTATAGAGATATTGCCAAACAAACCGAAGTAGGTTTAGGCAATATCAATTATGTGATAAACGGCTTAAAAGAAATGAATTTTTTAATTCAGCAAAATAAAGAGGTAAAAAAACTAAACAACAAAACAGAGCTTATTGATAAATGGATAACTGCCTATATAGAAAAATTAAAGCCTAGTCTTAAAGTAGGTAATTTTCGTTTTTTAAAAGAAGAAGATTTTGCCAATTGGAAAAAAATAAACCTTCGTAGCCAACAAAGTTGGTGGGGTGGCGAGCCAGCAGGCGATTTATTTACAGATTATTTGCATCCGCAAGAGCTTACTATTTATACCACAGAAACTCGTAATGACATTATTAAAAACTATAGGCTTGTACCTGATGAAAATGGCAATGTAAAAGTATTTAAAAAGTTTTGGACACACTACCTGGTAAATGATAACGTAGCACCACCATTAGTAGTATATGCCGATTTAATGCAAAAAAACGACAGACGATGTACCGAAACAGCTAAAAAAATATATGATGAACTTATACAAGGCAAAATATGAACAACTAAGGCAGCAGCCTGAAGTGAGTGATATGTTGTTTGCCTTAGAAAGAGGCTTTAAACAATTTGGTATCGACTTTTATTTAGTAGGTGCAGTAGCTAGAGATGTGTGGATGAATGCCATAAACAACCTGCCAGCAAGCCGTATTACAAAAGATATAGATTTTGCTGTGCTTATAAATGATAAAGACATTTACCCACAACTGATTGATTATTTAATAACCAACGAAGGCTTTACACCTTACAAAGGCAATGCTTTTGTATTAATATGGAAAGATAAAACACAAGTAGATTTATTGCCCTTTGGCAATATAGAAGACGAAGATGGTAAGGTTACTATAAATGGAACAGGGCTTACCAGCATAAGCCCACAAGGTTTTACAGAAGTGTATGAAGCAGGCTTACCCGAAATTAATTTAGAAGACAAACACCAGTTTAAATTTTGCACCCTACCCGGCATTATAATACTTAAATTAATTGCCTACAATGATAGACCCGAAATAAGAGGCGATGATATTAAAGACATTTGCCACATACTACAACACTTTTTTGAAATAAACAACGACCAAATTTTGAACAACCATAACGATTTGTTTGGTAACGAAAATGCAGACCTTATACATATAGCAGCCACAGTAATGGGTAGAGAAATGAAAACCATTGCACAACGAAACCCGGCTTTGCAACAAAGAATTAATACAATATTGCAAGCCAATATTACCAATAGCAATAACAGCCCAATAGCCATATTAATGCTACAATATTTTGGCAATACCGTAGAAGATAACATTACTTTATTACAACACTTAACAATTAAGGTTTAGTGTGGCATGCAATGCCTAACACTAAACCTGTGTTGAACGAAACCCGGGTTATTTGTTATGGAGATTTGAATTTAAGGCTAT
>JAYSWO010000357.1:0-3674 GCA_043717975.1 Ferruginibacter sp.
TCCTACAGAAATTATTGAAACATTTTTTGAAAAACACACCAGCTACACAAATGAAAAAGAACAACTGGATATGTTGTTTAGATTTTTGCAATACTTAGAAAGGCAGGTGGTTTTGTTTGATGCACTGGAAGATGCTGCATTTACAGATGTGACAGATGTAAACGGTGCAGGTACATTAAAACAATTAGAATTAGAAATAATAAAAAACAACAAAGAAGCAGCAGTAGAAAACAGACTGCAAGATTTTTCTGTGCGATTGGTATTAACGGCACACCCTACTCAATTTTACCCTGGCACCGTATTGGGCATTATAAATGATCTGGCAAATGCATTAAAAGAAAACGAAGCCGTAAAAATAAATATGTATTTGCAACAGCTTGGTAAAACAGCTTTTTTGCAAAAACAAAAACCCACCCCTTTTGATGAAGCGATAAGTTTGATTTGGTATTTAGAAAATGTGTTTTATGCGGCGGCAGGAAGAATAACTACGTTTTTAAAAGATCAATTTGCAGATGCATTGCCTACTGACAAGTCCATTATCAATATGGGTTTTTGGCCAGGCGGCGATAGAGATGGGAATCCATTTGTAACAGCAGATATTACATTAAAAGTAGCGCAAGCATTGCGGGGCAGCATTATTAAATGCTACTATTTAGAAGTAAGAAAAATGAGGCGCCGGCTTACCTTTAGCGGCATAGATGTTATTTTGAACAATGTAGAAAAAGAATTGTACGATAATATTTTTATTCCTGACTATCATACCAACCTAACCAAGGAACATATTGTAGCAGCATTAGAAAAAGTAAAAGAGATAATTATTTACCAACACAATGGTTTGTTTTTGCATCTTGTTACCAATCTCATTAATAAAATACATGTATTTGGTTTATACTTTGCATCCTTAGATGTGCGACAAGAGAGTACGGTACATGGGCTAGTGCTTGACAATATTTATGGCGAAGCGTACAGCAGTTTACATCTAAATGATAAAATACATTTCTTAACGAATGCACTATTACTCTCAGAAAAAATATACGGTGATGATTTGGTGCAGGATACCATTACAAATATTATTGGCATACAAAAAATACAACAACTCAATGGAGAAGCAGGTTGTAACCGATACATTATTAGCCAAAGCCATAGTGCATTAAATGTGCTAGAAGTGTATGGCTTGTTTTTGGGTTGTGGTTGGAAAAAGGAATCGTTGTCGGTAGATATTGTTCCGCTATTTGAAACAATAGATGATTTGGAAAATGCGGCAAGCATTATGCAAACATTGTATGAAAATGCTGCTTATAAAAAACATGTACAACTGCGTGGCAACAAACAAACCATTATGCTTGGCTTTAGCGATGGCACAAAAGATGGTGGATACCTTATGGCAAACTTTGGAATTTACAAAGCCAAAGAAGCGCTTACAAAAATGGCCAAGCAATATGAAATAGATGTCGTATTTTTTGATGGGCGTGGAGGACCACCTGCACGTGGTGGTGGAAAAACACATCAGTTTTATGCGAGCATGGGAAAAAACATTAGCAACAAAGAAATACAACTAACCGTACAAGGGCAAACAGTGAGTTCTAATTTTGGAACAATAGATGCTGCGCAATATAATATTGAACAATTGATACATGCGGGCATAAGCAACGAGTTGTTTAGCGAAAAAACCATTACACTACAACAAACAGAAGAGGATTTTTTACAACAGCTCTCACAAAAAAGTTTTGATGCTTATGTGCAATTAAAAAACCACCCTGATTTTTTAGATTATTTATCGCAAATAAGCCCAGTACGTTTTTACAGCGAAACAAATATTGCAAGCCGACCAAGCAAAAGAAATAGTGGAAATAAATTAAGTTTAAAAGATTTGCGTGCCATACCATTTGTAGGCGCATGGGCACAAATAAAACAAAATATAACTGGTTATTATGGCGTGGGCACAGCACTGGCGGCTATGGAAAAAGAAGGCAAGTTTGCTTTGGCAAAAGAGCTTTATGCCAACTCATTATTTTTTAGAACACTGATGGACAATTGCGAAATGGCCATGAAGAAATGTTTTTTTGCATTAACCGAATATTTGAGCAACGATGAAAAGTTTGGCGAAATATGGAATAACATTTATGAAGAGTATGAGCGTACAAAAAAATATGTGTTAATGCTGAGTGGGAGAGCAGAATTAATGAGCAATTACCCTGTGGACAGTTTATCGATAACCATGAGAGAAAAAATTGTGTTGCCATTAATAACGATACAACAATATGCGATAAATAAAATAAGAGAAATGGAGGCGCAACTTGTATCATCGCCATCTAAAGAAACATTTGAAAAATTGGTGATACGGAGTTCGTTTGGGATTATAAATGCGGGGAGGAATTCGGCTTAGGGCTATATTATTTATCAACGTCTTATGTTTTTTGTGGAAAACATTTAATATTTAAAAATAAGTTTTATAAATTGTGCCTCTTAGTATATCAGAAATTAAATTATGCAAATGCAACAAGCAGCATCCATACAATCTCAAGTAGATGTCATAAAAAGAGCTACCCAAATTGCATCTAAATCAAAAGAAACTGCCCTTAAGTTTTTGATTGATGCAGGAATAGTGAAAAAAGAAAATACTAAATCTTCTACAGCTAGTAAAAGCAATAAATAATTGGCAAGACATCAACCATTTGAAATTATTGGTTATCACAGTTGTGATAGAGAAATTGGTTTAAGGGTATTAAACGGCGAAACGCATTTGTTGCCCAGTGATAATGATTGGGATTGGCTTGGTGGTGGGATTTATTTTTGGGAGCAAAATCCAAAACGTGCATTGGATTATGCCAAAGAAGTTGCTGAAGGAAGCCAGTTTAATAAAGGTAAAATAAAAACGCCATTTGTTTTAGGTGCCATCATTCAATTAGGAAATTGTTTAAACTTGGTTGAATCAGAATCTTTAGAAATATTGGAGGCTGCATACAGTGGACTAGAAAAAATGCACATTGAAACCAATACACCACTCCCAACAAACAAAGGCAACAATAGAAAATTAGATTGCGATGTTATTAGATATATTCATCAATCTAGAATTATAACTGGCGAGCAAAAATATGATACGATTCGTAGTGCATTTGATGAAGGAGAAAAAGTTTATCCAGGCGCTTCTTTAGCAGCAAGAAATCATATTCAAGTTTGTGTAATTAATTCAAACTTGATAAAAGGATATTTTTTGCCAACGCCCATAAAAGAGTTTAATCCATTTTTAAAAAAATAAAACTTCCTTTTATTTAATTTTATATACGATTTATATCATCATACACACTTTGCAATTTTTGTTTTCTACTGGTAATATCCAATTCGCTTAAAAGAGTATTATCGTGCACCAGTACTTTGTCATACATAGAAAACGGTGAGAATGTTTTAAAGATTAACGGCAATATATCTACCAACATAAATGCCAACATTAAAAACAATTCTGTAAGCCCAATAATTTTATTTTCTTGTTTCAGTTTTTGTAAGGCTACTTCTCTTTTTAAATAATCGAAACTGGTATTCTTTACTATGTTTTGTTGGCTTGTGCTTTTAAGTAAGGCAAGTTCATTATTTCTTGTATTTATTCGGTTTCTTTCATTGGCAATTTCTACATCAAGGTTTTCAATTATTTTTTTTATTTCTTTTGTTCTGGGGAA
>JAYSWO010000358.1:0-3674 GCA_043717975.1 Ferruginibacter sp.
TACCAACATTAACTTCTACAATAATGGATATGTACAACCAAATATGACGCAGTCCGGTGCTTTAGAACTTAGAAGTAATTTGAATTCTGGCATGAGTAATAGACTTCTTTTTACAGTTACAGGCGTTAAAGATGATAGAGGAGCAATAGAGAACCCATTTCCTAGGGTTACAATCAACGATGGCTCTGGGAGATTTGTTTTTGGTACGGATGCTAGCTCAACACAAAATTTATTAAAAACAACAAATTATGCTTTGCAAGATGCATTTAAATTTACTGTTGGTAAAAATGCTTTTTCAATAGGTACAGATAATGAATTGACCACGGCTTATAATGTTTTTATTCAAAATTCTTATGGTACTTACACCTTTAATAGCTTACAAAATTTTTATAATAATACCAATGGTATTTTTGATATAAATCCCATTACTGGTAGAAAAATAAATGGTCCAACTTATACAAGAGGCGTTTCATTATTAGATGGTTTAGCAACAGACCAAACTGCGGCTGCTGCCAATTTCAGAGTAGGTCGTTTAGGCTTTTATGTAAGTGATGAAATAAAAGTAAATGATAACTTAACTTTAAACTTAGGTGTTCGTGCTGATAAAACTTCCTTTTTAACTACACCAATTGAAGATACTTTTTTCAACAATACTGCATTACCAATCGTTTCTCAATACCACAATTTAAAAGGAGCGAAATCTGGAATTAAACCTAACATCCCTTGGTCAATTTCTCCAAGATTAGGATTTACGCTTAAAGTACCTGAAGAGGGTGTTACCATTCGTGGTGGACTTGGATTATTTACTGGAAGAATTCCTTTGGTATGGCCAGGTGGCATTTACAACAACAACGGCGTAAGTGTAGGATCATTTAATAGAGCAGGCGGTGATTCTATATCTTTCAACGCAGATCCTTTCAATCAATATAAGCCACAAGATTTCGGTTTAACTCCAAATAGGGATGCAAAAGGTTCGCTTAATTTGATTGCAAGTACATTTAAATTAAATAAGATTTTTAGAACTTCTCTTGCTGTTGAGAAAAAATTAGATAAAAACTGGTCAACTACTGTAGAATTAATCGTTTCTAAAAACATTAATGAAATTAATTATCAGAATGTAAATATTTTCCCTAACAGATTTACTGCTGTAGGTGCCGATAACAGACAAATAAATGATACAATTAATGCAGCAAATGGAACAACAAGTTCGTTTGCTTCTACAATTCCACTTAGGGCAACAGGAGTAAGAAATCCTTATAATGATATTTTAGTTTTACAAAATTCTGATGCAAATAAAGGATATTCTTATACACTTACTTTTACGGTTGATAGAGCATGGAAAAATGGTTTTGCTTTTAATGCAAACTATGCATATGGAAATTCACAAGTTATAAATGAAGGTACTTCTAGTGTGAACACTTCTCAATATCGATTCATGGAATCGGTTAACGGTCAAAATAATTTAGATAGAACAACTTCTGATTTTGATGCTGCTCACCGAATTACTGCTTATGTAGCAAAGAAGTTTACGTATGCAAACAACCATCTATCTACTACTATTTCTATGACTTATCAAGGTCAATCTGGAGCTCCATTTAGTTATGTATATAGAAATAGTTTGGTAAAAGGATATAACAGAACAGAAGGAAATGATTTGATATTTATCCCAACTACTGCACAATTACAGACAATGATTTTTGATCCAAATACAGTTGGTGGTGTAGTTTATAGTGCACAACAACAAAGAGATTTATTTGATGCTTATATATCTGGTAACAAATATTTATCAAAAAATAGAGGTCAATATGCTGCACGTAACGGTGATAGACTTCCTTTCTCTAATTTATTAAATCTTAAAATTCAACAAGATTTTAATGTAAAATTAGCAGGAAGAAACTATGGTGTACAATTAAGTTATGATGTATTTAATTTTGCAAATATGTTAGATCATAATGCAGGAAAACAATATTTCCTTAGCAATGACCAATACCAATTAGTAACTTTCAATGGTTTTGTGAGTAGCTCGAACTTAACTCCAAAATATCAATTTAGTCCACAAACAGCTAATGATGGTAAGCCTTACGGTTTAAGCACAAGCTCACAACCTGATTACAGTGCTAGGTGGATTAGCTCTATCACAGCTAGAATTAATTTTTAATATAGTTTTATCTTTTTTAAAAAACCTCCAAAAAATTGGAGGTTTTTTTATGCCAACAAACGATTGCAATAATACTTTTTTATCAACTTTTCATCCTTCGCTATTTTCTATTACAAAAAAACATTTGTTTTTAGTATATTTGAGCATATGAGTATTGTACAAAGTCTGCAAGCGGCAGCTGTAAACAGTTTAAATAATCTTTACAACCAAGCATTTACCGAAAAAGATTTTCAAATAAATCTTACGAAGCCCGAATTTGAAGGCGATTATACCGTGGTACTTTTTTCTTTATTGAAAAAAACAGGCAAAAGTCCTGATGCGCTTGGAGAAGAATTAGGGAATGATCTTATAAAAACTGATCCAACATTATTTACTGGTTTTAATATCATAAAAGGATTTTTAAATTTATCGATATCAGATGATTTTTGGTTGCAATTGTTGCACAAAAATTACAATGATTTATGCTTTGGCAAGCATCCCATGAATGGTAAAAAGGTAATGGTAGAATACTCATCACCCAATACAAATAAGCCACTGCATCTTGGGCATTTAAGAAATAATTTTTTAGGTTGGTCTGTGGCCGAAATATTAAAAGCATGTGGCTACGAAGTGTTTAAAAGCTGTATTGTAAACGATAGAGGTGTACATATTTGCAAGAGTATGATTGCATGGCAACTATTTGCCAATGGCGCTACACCACAAAGCACTGATACCAAAGGCGATCATTTTGTAGGTGAATATTATGTAAAATTTAATGATGAACACAAGCGCCAAATAGCTGAGCTTGTAGCCAAAGGAATACCCGAAAAAGAAGCAGAGAAAGAAGCGCCCATAATGAAAGCCACACAACAAATGCTGCAAGATTGGGAAGCCGACAAACCTGAGGTAATGGAACTTTGGAAAGAAATGAACAGCTGGGTATATGCTGGTTTTGAAGTAACCTATAAAAACATTGGTAGCGATTTTGATAAAACCTATTACGAAAGCAACACCTACCTTTTAGGAAAAAAAATAGTACAACTCGGTTTAGATAAAAACGTTTTTGTAAAAAAAGAAGATGGCAGTGTATGGATAGATTTAACAGCAGATGGGTTAGATGAAAAATTGGTATTGCGCAAAGATGGTACCAGCGTGTACATCACCCAAGATATTGGCCTTGCACAACAAAAATATGAAGAGTACAAAATAGATGAAAGCATATACGTAATTGGTGATGAGCAAAATTACCACATGAAGGTGCTGAAGTTGATTGCACAGAAACTTGGTGTAGCTTCTGCAGATGCTATACATCATTTATCTTATGGCATGGTGGAGCTACCGAGTGGTAAAATGAAAAGCCGTGAAGGCACTGTGGTAGATGCAGATGATTTGGTGGCCGAAATGATAAACACATCTAAAAGGCATACAGAAGAACTGGGAAAAGTAAAAGATTTTACAGCAGACGAATTGGTGGAACTCTATAATACTATTGGACTAGGCGCTATGAAATTTTACTTGCTGCGTGTAGATCCTAAAA
>JAYSWO010000359.1:0-3674 GCA_043717975.1 Ferruginibacter sp.
AGGAACAGGTAGTGCAACAGCTCCAACAGCTTCTACTTCTACAGTAGGAACAGTTACTTATTATGTAAGTCAAACTACCACAGGATGTGAAGGACCAAGAGCAGCTATTGTAGTAAATACAAATGTTACACCAATATTACCTATAGCTAGCTCACCAATAACCTATTGCCAAAATGCAACAGCCACCGCACTTACAGCTACCGGTACCAATTTATTGTGGTACACCGTTGCTGCGGGTGGTATAGGTAGTACAAATGCACCAATACCTTCTACAACAACTGCAGGCACTACAAATTATTATGTAACGCAAACAGTAGGTGTATGCGAAGGGCCAAGAGCAATTGTTGTAGTTACAGTAACAGCATTGCCTTTATCTGCAACAGTAACTTCACCAGTTACATATTGCCAAAATGCAACAGCTACTGCACTATCTGCAACAGGTACAAATTTATTATGGTTTACAACTGCAACAGGTGGTACAGGCTCTACTACGGCACCTATACCATCTACAACAACTGCAGGAAGCACTAGCTATTATGTAGCACAAACAAACACTTGTGGCGACGGACCAAGGGTGGCTATTGTAGTAAATGTAACGGCTACGCCAGCTGCACCAACAACTTTAACCACAACAAATGTTACCTTAAATAGTGCTACATTAAATTGGATAGGTGCTGCCAATAATTATTACACAGTAGAATATAAATTAACATCTAATAATATCTGGACAACAGCCGCAACAGGCATACAAGCCACTACATTCATTCTTACTGGTCTTACCATTGGTGCAGAATACCAATGGAGGGTAAGTGCCAATTGTGCAGCAACAGGTGTGGGCAATTTTGCTACTGCTCCATTATTTAATACAGCTAGTAGAAATAATATTATTAGTGTTGTGAAAGATGGTATTGGTATTAAAATTACGCCTAACCCTGTAAGTACAACTGCTGTTATAGATTATATTGTGCCTGCTACAGGAGAAGTTACATTTAGTATAATTGATCAATATGGTCGTACCGTAAAAACTTTTTCTGAAGGACAAAAAGTAGCTGGACAATATCAAAAAGATATTGTAAGTGAATTTAGAACAATGGCTAAGGGTGGCTATTTTATAAGGCTACAGCAAAATGGTAAAACAATTACTTTGCATTTTGTGAAGTATTAATGAAAATGTAAAAACACTAAAAGAGAAGTAGCATTACTAAAAAGGTCAACCAAAATAATTATTTTGGTTGACCTTTTTAGTATAAAAGAAATTACATAAACCATTTAACAATACAGCCATTCAGCAACTTACTTCCCCCATCTGTAACTATCTTGCTTTAATCCTGCTAAGTCAATAATTCTATCTACTACAGTGGCGGCTACCTCTTCGATGGTTTTTGGCAAGCTATAAAAAGAGGGTGTTGCAGGGCAAATAATACCCCCTGCCAAAGTAATGGTTTCCATATTTTTTATATGCATAAGGTTGTAAGGCGTATCTCTTGCTACGCAAATTAGTTTTCTACGTTCTTTTAAAACAACATCTGCTGCCCTTGTTATAAGATCATTGGAAATACCTGTTGCTATTCGCCCTAATGTACCCATACTGCATGGTACAATGATCATGGTAGTATATTGACCTGAGCCTGAAGCAAACGGTGCATCAAAATCCTGCTGAGTATAATATTTTACATCAAAATTTTTGTACTCATCGTTGCCCAATTCAGTTTGCCAAACAGATTTGGCATTTTCGGTCATCACTACTGATATTTCTTCTATTTGGTCTTTTAAAAGCAAGAGTTTTGTTAATAATACCTTTGCATATACTGAACCACTGGCTCCAGTTATTGCTATTACAATTTTTTGTCTTATTTTTTCGTTCATTTTACTAAGTTAAACCATTTACGGATGAAGAAGCTATTCAGTTTTATTTTATTTGCAAGTATTGCTACAAGTTTTTTAAGTTTTGCACCTAAGCCAAAAGAAAAAATAAATTGGATTACCATGCAACAACTTAATGAGCAATTTGCAAAAAATCCAAAGCCAATATTAATTGATATTTATACAAGTTGGTGTGGCTGGTGCAAAGTAATGGATAGTAAAACCTACACACACGAAAAGTTGGCCAAATATGTAAATGAACATTACTACGCAGTAAAATTTGATGCGGAAAGTAGGGATATCATAACATTCAACAATAAAACATACAAATACAGTAGCCAATATAAAACCAATGAACTGGCATTGTACCTAACAGGTGGCCAATTATCGTACCCTACTACAGTGTTTATGAGTGCTGTGAGCGCACAGCCTGCTCCATTGCCCGGCTATATGAAGCCAAAAGAAATAGAAGCGCCATTAAAATATTTTGGCGAAAAGGCAGATGTAAAAGAAACATTTGTTGCTTTTAATAAGCGATTGCGTGCAGAGTGGTAATACTATCTTTGTAAAAAAGTACTAATGACTAAGTTGGATGAATTTTTGGATCAAGTAAAGGTTGCCGCTATTGAAAAAACACTCATAAAAATTTCAATTGGACATGTAAGAGAAAAAGCTTCTTACCTAAAAAAAGTGTTTGCAAAATTGGTGATGATAAAAGATAAGCCAATGCTATCTTTTGTGTATAGGTATGCCGATAAAGATGTTACTAAAAATTTTACTGTAGAAGAAAGCATAACAACCACAAAAAAAATGTTGCAAGATTTTTTTTATAATGCAGAATTATACACGGCTTCGCAAACCAATTATTTTACGCAAGATGAAAAAGGTAAAGAAAGAATTGTTATAAAACTATCAGATATTAAAAAAGAAGTTATCGTTTCTAATCACGATAAGCAGAAGAAAAGAATAATATCATCTAATGCATATTATTTAAAAGAATTAGACATTACTTCTGCAGATGGACTTGTGAAAGCAGCCATGCAACACAAGTACAAACAAATAAACCGATATGTAGAAATTATAGATGGCATTTTAAAAGATATAAAAGTTTACAATGGCTTTTCGGTAATAGATATGGGTAGTGGGAAAGGTTATCTCACATTTGCATTGTATGATTTTTTGCAACAAAAAAATATTGGCGCATTTGTAAAGGGTATTGAACTTAGAGAAGACCTTGTATTGAAGTGTAACACCATTGCTGCAACTGCAAAATTTAGTGGATTAACATTTGAAAAGGGCAGCATACAAGAAACCAATTTAAAAGCTGTAGATATGCTCATAGCCTTGCATGCTTGCGATACAGCTACGGATGATGCCATTGCCGCGGGAATAAAAGCCAATGCAACTTATATTATTTGCGCACCTTGTTGCCACAAACAAATACGAAAACAAATGGCGCCTACCAATGCGCTGAAACTAATTACCAAACATGGTATTTTATTGGAACGCCAAGCTGAAATGGTTACAGATACTATACGTGCACTCATACTAGAAGCGCATGGCTACAAAACCAAGGTATTTGATTTTATTGAAGAAGAAGATACCCCAAAAAATGTGTTGATTGTTGGTACGAAATACAGTTCGTCGGATATTATATTTAAAGAGAATATGGATAAAGTAAAAGAGCTAAAAGAAATGTTTGGCATAAAAGAGCATTATTTAGAAACTTTATTTGTGTAAGATTTCATTTTGGCATTTCACAATTACTTACTATATTTATAATCGATTTATTTACATAGCTTAATATTTCT
>JAYSWO010000360.1:0-3674 GCA_043717975.1 Ferruginibacter sp.
TGCAAGATACCATTGGCGATAACGCTGTATATCATTTCTTGCAAAAGTAATATTGCCTAGTTTATCTTTCCCAATATTATCGTTTGCACCAAACATGCCCTCTGCACCTGTACCTACAGCCACACTTAGCCATACAGGTACACGACTCTTTGGAAAAAACGATTTTACATTTGCACTCAACCAATAGGTTTGTCCGTTGTAGTCTTTTAAAAACCGCTCAGGTTCGCTTTTGCCAAAAATTTCGGAGCTTCTCGCATTTAATGATTGATCATTATAAAACTTTTTATGAAAAGAAAATTTAAATCGAATGCGTTGTTCATCCCATGCCAATTCTTGTGCAGTAAAAATAGCGCTGCCAACGATATTTGCCCCAAAATCTCCCCAGCTCCATCCCCACTCTGCGCTATAGCCGTCTAATACTTCAATGATTGTTTGATAGGCAGCTCCACTAAGCCCACCTAGTAAAATTCTTTTCTTTCTTGAAATGCCTGTCCATCGCCAAACTTCATAACTGGCATTGCTTTCCGCATATGCACTTAAAGCATGCCCTATTTTATCTATTTGCAACCATTCTCCGTTATCATCAAAACTGTGCATTTTGCTTTTTGGATAACCGCTATACCAAGCTGAGCTAAGGCCGTACATGATGGCACCGTAGCCTACTACGTTTGCTACTACAACAGTTTTTACTCTTTTTTTGTTGAAGGGATATTGGAGATTGGTTGATTGGTTGATTGGTTGATTAAGACCGATTTTTAATTGTAAAGCTGTATCAAAATTTGAAGATTTTATAATAGAATCTTGTGCAAATACATTTTTGCATAAAAGGGCTACAAAAAAAAAGATCAATAAAGGTTTACCTGTTGAAGTTAGTGACACAACGATGTTGATTAAAGATTATATGTTTGTTACCAAAAAAAAAAATATGCGTAATATAATAATCAAATACGATTATTATATTTGTAAAGTTCTTAAGACTAAAAAAATGAATTTATTTTTTTAGTCTTTTCAACTTTTTTATTGGGTTCTGTTTAGTATTAAAAAGGCTATAAATAATAACTTCTTTTAAGTCTTGTTCATATAAAATTACAAATGGAAATTTATGGAGAGCAGCTTGTCTAAAATTTTTGTACACTTTTTTGTACGTTTTAGGATTGTATAAAATTGTTTTGAAAACGTAATCCAATTCATCAATGAGCCTTAACTCCAATTTTTCTTCAATATCTCCATACCATTTTGCGGCATGTTTAATATCTGCTTTTGCTTCTTCTTTTATTCTTAAAGTATAATTATTTCCTATCACTTAAAATCTCTTTCTTTATTGATTGCCAAGTGTATGATTTACTCAATCCTTTTTTATGATTTGATTTTCTAGTATCCAGCTCTGTTTTCATTTCATCAGTAATTTCAAATTTATTTTCATCTACTTTATTTGATACAAGAAGGTTAATGGCTTGAAGAAAATTTTTATCGTCAATTTCCTTTATTCCTTTGGTAATATGTTGCTTTATGAGCAAGGTTGTCATAATTTTTTTTTTGTTTTGTGAAATTACAATTAATTTTCCTTTTAAAATAGAAATTTATGAATGCAACGGCAAAGCTTAATATTGATAATTGGTTGGCAGGCAACTACGAACAATCATCAAAAGATGAAATAACTCGTTTGCAAAACGATTATCCAACTGATTTGGAAGATGCTTTTTACCGAAACCTAGAATTTGGCACAGGCGGTCTCAGAGGTATTATGGGCATTGGTACAAATCGTATAAATAAATATACCATTGGTATGGCTACACAGGGTTATGCCAATTATTTGAAACAATGTTTTGGCAATGATATAAGTGTAGCAGTAGCACATGATTGCAGAAATAATAGTAGAACTTTTGCAGAAATTACAGCCAATGTTTTTGCAGCCAATGGTATAAAAGTGTATTTGTTTGAAAGCCTTAGACCCACTCCTGAATTGAGTTACGCCATTAGATATTATGGGTGTAAAGGAGGTGTGGTGTGCACTGCAAGCCATAATCCCAAAGAATACAATGGCTACAAAGCTTATTGGGATGATGGGGCACAAATGGTACCGCCGCACGATAAAAACGTAATTGTAGAAGTAGAAAAAATTGCCAATGTGGACGATGTGAAATGGAGTGGTGGTGAAGAAAATATTACCATCATTGGTAAAGAAACAGATACAGCATATTTGGAAATGGTAAAAGGCTTGAGTGTGTATCCTGATGTGTGTGCAGCACAGCATGATTTAAAAATTGTTTATACACCCATACATGGCTCGGGCATTATGCTCGTGCCAGATGCCTTGAAAATGTTCGGCTTTACAAATGTGCATATAGTAGAAGCACAGGCTACACCCAATGGAAATTTCCCTACGGTAAATTATCCTAACCCTGAGGAAAAAGAAACGATGAGCATGGGGCTTGCACAGGCAGAAGCACTGAATGCAGATATATTATTGGGTACAGACCCAGATGCAGATAGAGTGGGCATTGGCGTAAAAAATGATAAGGGAGAATGGATTTTGATGAACGGAAATCAAACTGCTTTATTGGCTTTTAACTACATGATAGAAGCTAGAAAAGCGAAGGGTATTGCTCAGCCCAACGATATGGTGGTGAAAACAATTGTAACAACAGATATGATAGATGCGATTGCAAAACGTAATGGTGTAGCATGTCATAATGTACTCACCGGTTTTAAATGGATAGCATCACTCATTAAAGAAAAAGAAGGTAAAGAAAATTATATTGTGGGTGGAGAAGAAAGTTTTGGGTTGATGATAGGCGATAAAATTAGAGACAAAGATGCGGTAAGCGCAGTGGCACTGATTTGTGAAATGGCAGCTTATGAAAAAAATAAAGGGCGCTCATTATTTGAGAAATTGATAGATATGTATGTGGAGTATGGGTTTTACAAAGAGCATTTGGTAAGCATTACAAAAAAAGGCATGAATGGTGTGGCAGAAATAGCCGCTATGATGGAGGGATATAGAAATAATCCTCCGCTTACATTAAATGGAACTGCGGTGACAAATTTGTTTGATTATGAATTGCAAAAAGGTAAAAACTTACAAACGGGTGAAGAATGGGCAATTGATTTGCCTAAAAGTAATGTGCTACAATTTGAATTGGCAGATGGTACAAAAATATCTGCTAGACCAAGTGGTACTGAACCAAAGATTAAATTTTATTTTAGTGTGAATGAACCATTAGAAAGTGCTGCAACCTTTCATGAAACGGAGAAAGTGTTGGATGATAAAATAGAGCGGATAATAAAGGAAATGGGATTGTAAAAAATAAGCAACTTAATTTTATAATGCTTCGAAATTATTCGAAGCATTTTTTTATCTTGCAACCCATACATGAAACTATACGAAGATACTTACCGCCACAAAGGCCTCCGAAAAAAATTATTAGATTTATTAAGAGAAAAAGGCATTACAGATGAAAATGTATTGAATGCCATGAACAATATTCCACGCCATTTTTTTATGGATAGTGCGTTGGACAATATTGCTTATGAAGACAGAGCATTTCCAATTTCTGATGGGCAAACCATTTCTCAACCTTACACAGTAGCCTACCAAACTCAACTGCTACAAATAAAACCCATTGATAAAGTATTGGAAATTGGTACCGGTAGTATTTATCAGGCAACAGTAT
>JAYSWO010000037.1:0-6098 GCA_043717975.1 Ferruginibacter sp.
TTTTATATGAAGTGATAAATTTTCAAAAATTTTCTTGTCATTTTTTGTATAATTTAGTTTTGCAAATGCTTCTATAAATAACTTTTCATTTTTCTCCAATAAAAAATGCTGTTTTAAAAAACGCTTGGTATTGGTTAGCTCATTTTCCAATAAAATAGTGTCTTGTTGGGTATAATACAATATGAGTAAATATAACCTTGTAGTAGCTTGTGTTCTTGTTTCTACATTGTATTTGGGCCCTTGTAAAATTTCTCTCCAAAGTGCATTGGCCTTATCATAATTTTGTTGTAAAAAATAGTACCAGCCGCAATGGGCTTCTGTAAATATTAAAAAATCTATGCGATATCTATTTTCAAAATTTTCTTTGGCTTTTGCAAATTCATCCACCACTTGTTGGGCTTTTTCGTATTGCTTGGTGTGTAAGTATAATAATATACCGTTATAACAATAATTATGGGTACGCCTTATTTCTTGCTCTACAGAGTGAATAGGGTATTGTTGCGTTTTTAAAAGATATTGCTCCATCTCATCCCACTTTTCGTATTTATAACAAGCTACCATAAAATTAAAATACACTGCCATGGCATCTACAGCAATATTGGGCATTCGCTCATCTATAAATTGCCGGTTTTCTATTAATTTTTTATTGTACTCATAGCATTTTTGTGCATTACCTATGCTATTATAAAATAGCTCAAAGCAGGCCAAATAACGGTTTCGTAGTGTAAGAGAATAATTTTCGCTTGGCTCTTGCACTAACTGTAAACTTGTAATTACCCTTTCCGCTTGCTTGCGTACTTCTTCAAATGGTTCGTTTAGTTTATTGGAAAAAAGTAAATTTATTTGATGCCATGCGCTGTGTACATTATTGTAATCACTCAGTATTTTTATTACCTTATCTTTTTCAGCTTTTAAATTCCAAAACAAATCTTTGTTCATATCTCCAATACGACAATTGCCAAAAAGATACAACTCCATATCTAAAATATCCAATAATGTTTGGTATTGCTCATACTGCCAAGCTTTTTCTTTTGTTTTTATAATGAGTTTTTCACAATCTTTATCTAGCCCTTTGCTCGCCAATATTTTTATTTTATAAAAATTTCTTCTTATTGCCCACTCTTCAATACTATCTTCTTGGTAATTTCTTAGCGAAGCCAAAATCATATCATATAAGTAAGCTTTGTTGGCAGCAAAATTTTTTACGAAGGGTTGGTTTCTATATTTTTTTAGAATGAATTCCTCATCGTATTCTGTTTGTTCGTTTAATACTTCAAAAAGTTTTAGGTAGTTGTTTTTTTTGGATAAAACCATAGCTGAAGCCGATAAGGTAAAATACCTTTTTTCGGTATGCTTTAAAGATTTTATAAGGAGAAAAAGTGCATTCATAAGCTAATTAAAAAAAATATAATTGTTAAATGAAAGCAAGTATATATCGTTAAATAAAATTAGAATCTACAATGCTAATTACACCTAAGGTACAAAAGATTTGGAATAACTATTGTAAAAAAATGCACAAATATGGCAAAACGATACCATCAAAAGATTTTAATCTAATAAATAACATATATCTGCTAATTTTTTATTCAATAAAATTACGGAAGCAAGCTACATTTTCATTTTAAAGATAAGTGAGTGTTTTAATTTTTAAGGTAACCCATAGCTTAAGTGTATTCAAAATAGAATACCAAAAGAATGTCTTATACAATGCTTTTTAAAATTGTGTAATGAATTTTAAAAAAATATTAATAATTTATATATATAAAAAATGTCGTTTAATTGTTGATTTTAAATATATTATACAATAAATTGATCCTTTGAAATCTATTTTTGATTTGCTTTTAATTTTTAAAATGTATAAAAAATCCTTCTTTTTACATCAACAAAAAACAAATTGTTTTAGTTGAAAATGTGTATAGTTTTTTAAGTAATGAAATGGATGTTTTAATAGCAAATAAAAAATGATGGTATGCTACCTACAAAAAAAGTGAAAGAACACAATGAAAAATCTGCTCAAGATTTTTTGTTTGTACCTAATTCTTATAACAATAGTTTTATTAAACTAGATACGATTGTATATGTTGAAGCAGCTGGGCTAGAAAGTATCATTCATTTAAACAATGGCAACCAGTTTACTTTTTTAGAAACAATAAACAGCATAACCAAAAAACTACCGTTGGAAAAATTTTTGGTAATAACCAATAAGTATGCATTAAATATTGCTTTTATCAATAGATATGTACAAACAGATAAAAATTATATTGTAATGCATGATGGTACAAAAATACCCATTCCTACAAAAAGAAATAAAAGATTAGATGATATTTTAAAAATGCTATATTTTTTTTAAAAACCCCTAATGATATCTTTTTCTAAAACCCAACACTTTTTAAAAAATAAAATATAGATAAGTGAAATCAATTACAACAAATAAATCGACTGCAAATATTGTATGGCTTGCCATAATATGTGCGCTTTGTTTGAGCTTAACAGGCGCTTGCATTATGAGCGCTGAAGGTATTACAAAACATTTAATGCTCATGCTTTGCACGAGTATTGTTTTTTATTTTCTAATTATCATTACGTTTATTCAATACATTGTGTTCAAAGAAGCTACCTACTTCTATTACATTATTTATATAGTAGTAAACATTGTATATTTTACTATTATTATTCCTTCTTACGAAGATTCAGGTATACATTTACCTACTAGTCTTTCTCATTTCTTACGCTATTTTCCACTGTCTTTGTTGGTAATATCTTACTATATGTATGTACAGTTTGCTATTAATTTTATGCGATTAAAAATTACAGATCGCAAAACATATACGGTACTAAAATCTTTTGGAAATATCTATTTATTGCTTTTTTTTATTGCTTTAATTTCATCCTTTATTTTTCCTGATAATCATTTTTTCGACGTAGTAAAAACCATCATTTTGATACTATGCATGCCACTTGGTATTATATGTATTACCATTATGTATTTAAAAACAAGAAATGCTATTGGTACCATTTTAAGTGTGGGCACTATTTTCTTTTTTATAGGTTCTGTATTAGGGTTCTTATTTTCTAACGGTATTTTAAAATATCCTGGTGCTACCTTTCCATTTAATAAATGGATATTTTATACAGAAATGGGTACAATACTAGAAGCCATTATGTTTTTTGGAAGTTTCTCTTATCGCAATAAATTAATATTAGATGAAGAAATGGAAGGCAGGCAGCGATTAGAATTTATACGAAATGATATAGCTAAAAATTTGCACGATGAAATTGGTAGCACACTTACAAGTATAAATATTTTAAGCGTAGTATCAGAACAAGCCATGGAAAGTGAACCACAGCATGCAAAAGAAATGATACATCAAATTACTACTCAAAGTAAAACCATACAGCAGAGTATGAGCGATATTGTGTGGAGCATAAGACCAGAAAATGAATGCATAGAAAGCCTTAGCTCAAGAATAAGAGAATATGCAGCACAAACCTTGGAGCCGCTAAATATTAATGCTACCATTACACTTGATGAAAACATTGTTTGCCAAAAACTACCCATGCCGTACAGAAAGGAAATTTTATTGATATGCAAGGAAGCGATAAATAATGTAGCAAAACATTCTGGTGCAAGTAAGGTATCGGTTTCGCTGCACAAAAATTGTAAAACCATGTCTTTAACTATTATGGACAACGGTGTATGGAAAGGTAACAACTCTGGCACAGGCACTAAAAGCATGAAAGAAAGAGCCATGTCTATTGGTGGAGAGTTAAATATTACCAATAGTATTTTGGGTACCAACATTACAGCCGTAATGCCTATACCATGAATGTGGTATTGCAAAATATAGAAAGCAGTATAATTTTGTACAATAATGGCAATAAAAGTATTGATATACGAGGATAACGATCCACTGCGTAAGAGCATACAAACACTACTGCTTTGGGATAAAGGCTTTGATGTAGTGGCTGCAATGCCAGATGCAGTATGTGCTAGAGAGGATATAGTGGTATTAAAACCGGATGTGGTTTTGATGGATATTGATATGCCACTAAGCAATGGAGTAGAAGCAGTAACATCTATCAGAAAAGAGTTTATCGATTTACCTATCGTTATGTTTACCGTTTTTGAAGATGATGATAATATTTTTAAAGCCATACGTGCGGGCGCCAATGGATATTTGCTAAAAAAGAATTTTGATCAAATACCGGCAGCATTAAAAGATGTATTGGACGGTGGTGCACCAATGACGAGCAGTGTAGCCAAAAAAGTATTGAACTTTATACCTAAACAGAATACGGAAAATAGCGTAGAAATAGAAAGTTTATCTAAAAGAGAAGTAGAAATATTAGAATACATAACCAAGGGATATAGCTATAAAATGATAGGCGAAGAGCTTTTTATTGCTACAGAAACCGTACGCACACATATAAAAAAAATTTACAAAAAATTGCAGGTGAATAGTGCTACGGAGGCGGTGTATAAGTTTACGCACGGTAAATGATAAAAATTAAATGTATCATTCTTGCAAAAAAAAATTACTTTATTTCATCACATCCAACACCTTAAACATTTTACTAGCCACCTCTCCACCTTTGCCATTAAAATTATTTACCAAAAAAGAAAATATATAACTACTGCCATCTTTAGCTGTATGATACCCACAGAAGCCTTTTACATTTGTTATACTTCCGCTTTTCATGGTCATGCCATTGTATATAGGTAGGGCTTGTAAAAAATAGTTGTACCAATCTTTTGTAGCAGCATATTTTAAAATTTCTACCTGTGCATGTGTGGTTACACGGTTAAGCGGCGATAAGCCCGAGCCATCAAAAATATTTAATTCATTTTTGTCAATACCCTTTGCAGTCCAATAGGATTTTACAACTGCTACGCCACTATCCGCATTTGCTTTTTTGTTTTGCCCCATTGTTTTTATCAATGCTTCTCCATATAGGTTTATACTTTTTTTATTAAACCAAAAGATAATAGAATCTAGCGTGGGAGAATAATGCGTATAAATATCTTCGTAGCGCCTACTGTCAATTGTTTGTGGTTTCATGAGTATGGCTTTGTAATCTTCAATGCCATTTGTTTTAATTTGTTTTTGTTTTAGTGCAAAAGACAAGTCGGACAACATTGTTTTTGCAGGTTCATTATCTGCAGCAGCTATGGTAAATTTTAGTTCGCCTACGGGTATGCTACCTGTGAGCACCCATGTATTGCCTTGTGTAGGTAAGTAGCAATAAGCATTATCTCCACTACCTTTTGACCCTGCTTTTAATTCGTTTATAAATGTTTTGTTGGTAGGGGAAACTACTTTTACTTCATTCTCTTTTTCTGAATTTAATACAATTTCAAATTGATTTTCTTTCCAGTTTAAAACAGATGCTGCGGCACCATAATAATTGCCTATGTCTTGCATTATCCAACCATCGGGTATAGCTTGATATGGATAGTTTTTATAATTGAAGGAGAGCGGTTGTGTAATTTGTCTAACGCCTTTTTTTTGCACAGCTGCTACAAAGGCGTTTAATACTTGGTAACTTTTTGTACCGGTGTATCTATTACTACCGAGTGTAGGATCGCCACTGCCAATAATATTTAAATGTCCTTGCAATACGGTATCTACCATATCTCCCACAGTTTGCAATGTTGTTTTGTATCTAAAATCTTTTTTTAATAATTCAAAAGCAGTTACACTCGTTATTATTTTTTGTGTTGATGCTGGCGCTAAACCTACTCTTGCATTTTTTTCAAAAATTACTTTTCCTGTTTTGGCATCTATCACATAGAGTGCACTTATAGCGTGGGCTAGTTGTGGGTCTTTTTCAAATTGTGCAAAAGCAGTTTGCAGTTTTTGTGTAATTGATTGAGCAAAAATTATGGAAGAGGAAAATATAAAGACTAAAGAAAAAAAGCGTTTCATTTTGTTGGGTGGTTTAGGGTAACGAAGGTATTTATTTTGGAGTTGATAGTGCAATCATAAATTTACCACATAGAAACATAGGCACATAAATTCACATAGTTAAATGTTGCTTTATATTTTAGTAACCTGCTTTTGTTACACATTTTTGCGAACCTGTCCGCCGAAGGAGGA
>JAYSWO010000361.1:0-9188 GCA_043717975.1 Ferruginibacter sp.
AATGTCTATGGCAAAAGTTACCTGTGCCGAGCAATCTGTTCTATCGCCAGTCCTTTTCACCGTTCCTTTTGCTTCAATGGTAATGGTTACACCCACCAAGCCGCCTAGCAGTTCTGCATGCCCACGGAATAGCATAAATGCAGTAATGCTAATTGTTTTGCTATCTGCATACATTTCTACACCTACCATAAAGGTTACCGTAGCATTTCCAACCACTGGCAAGCCAACCGTGATGCTTGCACCAAAACCAAATTTTAATGTAAGGTTTGGTCCTACTGCTGTATCGCATGCAATTTTTACATCTACCGAACCATTGGCATAAATAGTGCCCACACCTACAGATACACACATAACACTTAAGCCACCATGAAATTTTAAAAATGCTCCTGCCGTTGGCAACAATTGTTTTGGGTCGGTGGTTATTTTTAGTGCCGCATTAAAATAAACACCAAGCCCCATGGATGCTTCCAATTTTAATGGTGTAGCAGGATTATCATATACTTCTTTTAACGGTGGAAAACGCACCAATGGAATTTCTTTTGTGGCTTCAAATTTATATTCCCAAATTTCACCCGCATTGCTCATGGCTACTTTTAAACCTTTTTTTAATGCCGCTCCATAATCACCCGCTGATAAATCTGCAAGCACTTGCAACAAATCTATGATGGGCTGTAATGCAGGGTGGAACTCTATTTCAGGCGTTGGTAATCCGCCGCCACTATCTGTATCACCAGCATAGCCAGCTGCTTTTCCTTTTTTAGAATCAAAATTTCCTTTTATGCGCATCAGTCTTTCAAAGCTTCCAAGATCCACCACCATCGATAAATTATTCAATCTGCCTTTCCATGTTTCTGCCGCATCGTTGGCAAATTCTCCGATTTTTGATGCCACATCAAAATTTAATTTGCTGTCTTCTTTCGTGCCCGGCGCATCTTTTTTTGGATCAGCAGGATCAAGCTTACTCGTTTTATATTCTATGTAAATTTTTAAACCTTCCATATCCACAAGGGGAACATCAAAATCTGGCAAATCAAATTTCAAAGCCTTGTCAATAGCGCCATCCACTGCGCCTTTCAATAGTTCCATACCTTGCTCTACAGCGGCTTCGCCTTGTTTTACCACATCTATTTTTAGGAGTTTAAATACATCACTTCCACCATCTGTTATGCCTGCTAAAGTGCTAAAAGCTTTTGTAACGGTATTGCCAACGGCATCTACACCACTCATCATCGAAATGGCTTTTCCAAAATCGGTAACCGCATCGCCAATATTCGGAAAAATACCTTTACCCGTCATCATACGATATGCATCTGCAAAAAGCGGTGGCGTTTTGCTCAACAATGTTTTTTCTAAATTTTTAAAAGAAGGCGTGAGGAACAATGCTTTTTGTGTACCCATATTTTGCAGTATGCCAAAGTTGATGGTGCCTGCTGTTACATTGCGAAGCAACTCTGCAGGATGCGCCAATCGTATGAGTTTGTCTTTTGCTGCATTTACATCAATAACTTTTCCTGCAATCCATTCTCCTTCTCGTATAAGTGGCACGGTGAGACCTTCTTGCAGAGGAGTAACTTCTCCAGAACCAGTACTGTGTTGTACAATCGTCCAGCTACCATCTTTTGGCAACACCACATTTCCTCTGGCGGCAACAACAAAAATTGTTTTGTTTGCAGCATCTACAGATGGGCTTACATCAAAACGATTGAGCCGCATGTTTTGATTGCTCTGGTTAATATCCACTTGGCAATCTATGGCACCGCCAATGGAGCCGTTTTGTATGTTGAGTAAAGTTTTAAATTGATCAATTGAAATCGGTTCACCTGTTGGTGTTAGTTGCACATAACCCAATATTCTTTTGGATACTACACAACTTGTATGTTCATTTCCTTCTTTATCTTTTACAGTAATTTTGCCTTGTACTATATTTTCTATTTCTACATCTGCATCAAAAAATACAGCCCTGCATTCTGCCAATCCTACTTTAAACGGATCTATGGTTGGGTCTATGGTTATGTTTCTAATGTTAAACAATCCTCTTACAACACCAGGGTGAAAAACAAATGGTACTTCAAAATCAGGATCGTTGTCATTTATTTTATATCTAAAATCAAACAGCCCATCAGACTCCGCCTGCCAGCCACTATCTTGTCTATAAATGTAGCCACTACTTTCTCTTTGCAGAGTTATGGTTCTTACTACTCTTATACCCCATGGATACAAAATAGATTTTACTTGCACCACTTCATGTGCAGTACGCCCATGCATAATATCAAATCTTGCTTGGCTTGTGGCAGCAAATACTGCTGATGGACTAACCCAATTGCTAAACATATTTGCCCCGTAACCACTAATATCCATACGGCTTACAGGCACACCACGCTCTTTAGATAAATTAAAAAACTCATTGTTAAAAATGATGGTTGGTTGTTCAGCTAAATTGCTTGTGCCATTTGGCGTACCATCAAGTTTTAAAATATTAGGCATTTGTGCCGTAAAGCCTGGCAGCATTGGGCTATCGTGCATTTCAGGAAAAGCAGGTGGTTTTTTACCATGGTTACCCGACAAAATCGAAAATTGATAACCACCTTTGAGCGAATCAAAATTTGGCCTGTTAGATAAAAAGTTTGGTTTGATGGTTTCATTGCCGGTTAATGAAAAACCTGCCAATGCTCGCAAACCAAATGGCAATGTAAAATTGGTAATGGTGTTAGATGTTGGTACAGCTAAAAATTCTTTCAATAAAAAATCTGTTACAGGTATTGGTGCTAGTGGCACAGGTTTTAAAGATGCATTAAATATTCTTGTAGGGCCACCATCGTTGGGATAATAATTAAACAACAAATCAGGATCCATTGCATCCACAGGAGCGGATAAATTAAACACGGGCTCCCAAGCTACTTGAGGTAGTGTAAATGCTCGTACATTAAATGCATTTGATAATACCGACATGTTTTGTACCATAAAAGGCAAGGCATTGTTCACAGTGGTATCCGTATCTACGGCAGCAATGGTGGCCGTTTGCATCATTTGCATTCTGCGTTTGCCAAACATGCCAAAGCTAATACCCATTTGGTTTGCATTGCTACTCACATCTAATAAAGCAAACGCATCTGTAAGTTGATTGCCAAAAGTATCGTCCCATTCTTTCTCATAATTTCTACGATCGGGTGTTGTCGCCATCATTATGGCTTTTATTTCTTCACTGCCCGATTCTCCCTCTGGTATATTAAACATAGCTGCTCTTACGTTTTGTGAGCTTAGCATATTTGCTCCAACCTTAGAGCGCAAAGTAGTAGCGTTTATAATGGCTTTGTTGGTATCTGGGCTTGCAATATTGTCTGCCGTTTCTTCATCATCAAAAGGTAAATTTCCAAAATGGAAAGATGTTTTTACCGCATCAAAACCTTTTTCAATAGCCACAGGATCTGCGCTAGGCTTGCTGCTTAGGCGGCATACCAGCCACAACCAAATATTTTGATTGGCTGCTCCTACAGCGCCATTGGCATTTTCGTACTGCCGTTTTAGTAAATTTATATTGGCTGCATAAGGGTCGGGTAGGGTAGGTAAGTATGCATAAAGCCCTACCGTTAAAAATACTTTTGCATGTATGGCTTTTAACCAATCATTTGTACAATTGGCTACTAGCAAGCATCCATTTACTGGTGTGGTAGTAAAGAGCGCATTTTCTAATGCCAATGCAATGGGTTTTACCTTTATAGCTACCGTTGCAAGTGTAGCAGGATTGGTATTGTCGAAAATAATATTATCATCATACAGCATGGCTATTTTATTTTTTGCATTGGCTGCAAATAATACCACGCTATTTTTTGTATTTACTTTTAGTGCTTCTCCATTTACTTTTATGGGTCTGTCTGTTTGCACATCAGCATCGCAAGTGGTAAACACTACTTCATCGCCTTTGCTAAGTGTGTTGTAAATATATATGGCTTGTTTCAAAAATGTAAATTCTACAGCGGTACCATGAGGATTGATGTCGTCTTTCCAAAGATTAATTCTTTGTGTACTACCCAGTGCATCACTTTTTAAATCAGTAATGCCAATACGCCCAGGTTCAGCTATCAGCAAGGGATTTGGCAAAAAAGTATCAGAACCAATTACCGCTTGGCGAATACAACTTAGCCCTTTACTCAACAATATTAATACGGCACCATTTCCATCGGCTTCTACGGTTAGGTTTGTATCAATAACCGCAGTTGGTATTCCCCACCATATATTTTTTATGTCGGCTTCGCCAGATAATGTTTGAAACGGCGACAAGCATTTTTGTATGGAAAAATTAGGATCGTTTATTTTAAATGGAATAAGTAAACGATTTGTAGTGGGGGCATATACATTATTCTGACTTCCCGACCATTCATTACGACCTTCTTCCCCATAAATAACCCACTGCATGTCATCTAGCTCAGATGTATTGTGCATAGTAGCGGTAAAAGAAAATTTCCAATTGGTAGGCAATTTCATTTTTAAAGCCCTTGCATCAGCCCCATGATCATCTGCAGCTGTGGCTGCATCTGGCAATGGCTGCTCCATATTGAGCGATACTTGCACGTTGGTATTGGGCGCTATGCTTAAATGGTTTGTTACCAGTTGTGGCATTTCGCTAAGTGTAATGCTGCCGCCTTTTACACGCACTCCACAATACCGATTTACAGGGGCGGTGTTGCTAAGCAGTTTTGTATTTATCCAAACACTGCCGGGTACTAGGGTATATTGTTTGGTAAGTTCAGGTGGCAGTATTGGACCTATTATTCTTCTTATATTAAATACTGCTTTAAACAAGAGTGCAGGTTCTGCATGTCCATTAAAATACAATGCCACTAGTTTTTCTACTTTGTAAAAATCAAACCAACGAGGTCTTCCATCTCTGCCAAAAAAAGGGCCAAAGGTTTGTAAAACCCTTGCTCCGCCTGCCCATGCAGGAATGCTGCCAGCTATTTGTTGTGAGCGTATAGGCGTATCTCGTACAAAAACTTTTAAATCGTTTGTGTATTTATTTTCCAATACCATTTTTACTTTTTCATCTATTTTTTCTAACCGATTGCCTTTTATATTTTGAGAAAAGAAAAAATCAGATGACTCAAAAGAAAACTTTTGATTGGTAACAGAACTGATATCTTGGTGCTGTAAAGTTTGTGCCAATTGCTCTTGAAGGCTGTCTATTTGCTGTTCTTCATCGTTGGTAGATGCGTATAAATTGCCCGTAATTGATGCCAATAAAGCAGTCAAAGTTTGCTGTTGCATAGCAAAAGTATTTTAATAATGTAAAAAAAAATACGCAGCAGAGAAAGTAAGATGTAATTAGGTGGGTACTAGTAATTACATAATAAAAATAGGGAATTAAATTAATATGAAAATAATATATAATGTATAATTTTATAAATGTGGACAATTATCTCAAATGTGTAAAATAGCATTACAGAAATAATTGTTTAAAAGGTGAAGAGGATATCTATCTTATGTATTCCATTTTAATGACATTATAAATCCTTTTAGCGTAATTTTGCGAATCTTAATAGAGATTATAAAAGGTATAATATGAGGTATTGTGTGATCGTGCTTTTGGTAATATTGTTTACTTCTTGCGAAAAAAATGTGGACTTAAATTTGAAATCTGCCGAGCCAGTATTGGTGGTAGATGGGCAAATTGAAGATGGGCAACCACCTGTAGTAGTGCTTACAAAAAGTTTGGGTTTCTTTAGCAATATCAATGCACAAATTTTGGCCAATGCTTTTGTGCGCAATGCAGATGTGTATGTAAGCAATGGCACGCTTACCCATAAGTTGAGAGAGTACCCAATACAAGTAAGCCCTGGGCTCACAGCTTATTTTTATAGCAACGATTTATTAAACCCAGCTACATCATTTTCTGGACAATTAAATAGTACGTACACGTTAAGAATTGTTTCAGAAGGGCAGGAATACACATCCAGTACTTTTATACCAACCAATGCATTAAAATTAGATTCAATTTGGGTAAAGCAAGTACCTTTTGGTATTGATACATTAAAACGCAATTTGAATTTTAGGGCTACCGACCCCATAGGCTTGGGTAATAGTGGTAGATACTTCACCAAGAAAAATAGTGAACCTTTTTTTCCTGGTGAAAACTCTGTGTTTGATGATCAGATAATAGATGGGCAAAGTTTTAATTCTCAAATACCACAAGGAATCGATAGAAACAATAGAAAAACTGGCGATGATGTATTTTTTAGTAAAGGAGATACCATTACCCTAAAATGGTGCAACATTAATAGAGCTTCTTATAATTTTTGGAACACATGGGAGTTTGCATTTCAAAGTATTGGCAATCCATTTGCGCAGCCAAATAAAGTATTGGGTAATATTTCTAACGGAGCACTGGGAGCATTTTGTGGATATGCAGTAAAGTACAAAACGATTGTAGCACAGTAAGTTTACATTAATTAATTTTTAAAAAAATATAGATTCAAAAAAATGGAAAATACAGCAGTAGAAAAAGTAAGTTGTTTAATAATAGGATCAGGGCCTGCAGGATACACAGCAGCCATTTATGCAGCACGAGCCAATATGAAACCCTTGTTGTACCAAGGCATACAGCCAGGTGGGCAGCTAACCATTACAACCGAAGTAGAAAATTATCCTGGCTATCCAGATGGCATACAAGGCCCTGAAATGATGGAGCATTTTGAAAAACAAGCCAAGCGTATGGGTACAGATATTCGCTATGGTCTTGCTACAAAAGTAGATTTTTCTGCTAGACCCCTTCGTGTAGAAATAGATGAAGAAAAATGGATAGAAGCAGATGCTGTAATAATAAGTACAGGGGCTGCCGCAAAATGGCTGGGCATAGAAAGTGAGCAAAGACTAAATGGCTATGGGGTAAGTGCATGTGCCGTGTGCGATGGTTTTTTCTTTAAAGGAAAAGAAGCCGCCATTGTAGGAGCAGGCGATACAGCTGCAGAAGAAGCGTTGTACTTATCAAAAATATGCAGTACCGTACACATGATTGTACGCAAAGGCGAAATGCGTGCAAGTAAAATTATGCAAGATAGAGTGCTTGCTACCCCAAACATAAAAATGTATTGGCATAGTGAAACCGATGAAATATTAGGCGATAAAAAAGTAGAAGCCGTAAGAATTATTAACAACGAAACAAAGGAAAAAACAGAGATACCTGTTAGCGCTTTTTTTGTAGCCATTGGCCACAAACCAAACAGCGATATTTTTAAAGGCTTTTTAGATATGGATGAAGCGGGTTATTTGCAAACCATACCTGGTACATCTAAAACAAATATAGAGGGCATATTTGCATCTGGCGATGTGCAAGATAAAATTTATAGGCAAGCAGTAACCGCTGCCGGTAGTGGTTGTATGGCAGCACTAGATGCAGAGCGTTACCTCAGCGAAAAAGGATTACACTAATGTTTACAGTACATCTTCATAAACTAATATTTTTTGCGCATCATGGCGTGCACGACGAAGAAGGTATTGTTGGAACAGATTTTGAAGTATCTGTATCCTTACATTTTAATGCTCCCGAAAAAGTAATGGCATTAAACGATACTATTAATTATGTACATGTTTTTGAAGCAATAAAAAAGAGATTTGCCATACCCGAGCGTTTATTAGAAACCTTGGCACAGCATATTGTAGATGATATTTACGCATTAGACAATCGAATTACAACAATTAACATTTCAATAGATAAAATAAAGCCGCCAATAAGTAACTTTATAGGAAGTGTAGGCGTTGCTTATACAAAATCGTTTCATTAATGAAGTTCCTATCTCTATATTTATTTTCTATTTTTGTTTCTTTTAATATTTTTTCGCAAGATGTGTCTGCAATCATAAAAGAAGCAGACAGGTTAGAAGCTGCTGCCGATGAAAAAGCGGCATTTGCAAAATTTAAAGAAGCCTTAAAAATACAGCCAAACAATTTACATGCACTTACCCGTTGTTCTGAATTGTGCAGCAGCATTGGCAATAGAGAAACCAATACCAAAACCCGTGATGATTATTTTAAAGTAGCCCTCATTTATGCAAAAACGGCATACAAATTATACCCCGAAAGCGATGCTGCTAATGTATCTATGGCCATTGCTGTTGGTAGAATTGTGTTGCTAAAAAGTGGTAAAGAAAAAATGGTGTACGTAAAGGAGTTAAAAGGTTATGTAGAAAAAGCCATTGCAGTGAATCCCAATAATTTTAAGGCTTGGCATATACTCGGCAAATGGCATTATGAACTGAGCGGTCTAAGTGGATTTGAAAGAACGGCTGCAAAATTAATATATGGAGCATTGCCAGCATCCTCCCTTGCTAGTGCTATAACTTGCTACGAAAAAGCAAAAGCATTAAGCAGCCATTTTGCGTTAAATTATTTGGAGCTTGCCAAAGCTTACAAGCGCAATGGCGAAAAAGCCAAAGCCATATCACAATTAAATTACTTACTTACACTGCCCAATAAAATACACGACGATGAAAAAATAAAGGGCGAAGCGAGGGGATTGTTGAAGAAATGGGGGTAATTTTTACTTATTCTCCCTCACTAATAGTTATCCATACATTTTCTATCCCTATGGCTTTTACCACTTCATTAAATATTTTTGCATTATCTGGATGCAGACGAATACAGCCATGCGAAGCCTTTTTACCTAGCTTTGGAATATTGCCTTTGGTAGTGCCATGTATGGCATAACCGCCTTTTATAAAAACCACATAAGGCATATTGCCTAGCCCATTATAGTTGCCTCCGGGAAATTTTTTGCTGGTATATTTATTAAAAATAGGACCACTCGGCCTAAGGTCAAATGCAGGCGTTTCATGTTTTTTATCGCCAGTGCTTACTTTAAAACTATCTACAAGTTCACCATCAATATACAAGTTCAACAATTGTTTTTCTTTGCTTATTTGAGCCCATACTCTAGCATTGATATGGGTTTTAGTAGCGTTCGAATCTAATATTCGTGCAGGTTTTAGTTTTAGCTGTTCTAAATTATACTTCAAGGTTTTTATTTCTGAGGCAGTAATTTTTTTCAATTCATTAGTAAAAGAATCTTTGTTGGCCGTTAAATTATCTGTAAATAATTGTAAGGTATCTAGCTCAGCTGGATTGTTTAATAAGTGATTACTATCTATACCTATTTTTTCAATTTGCGTACTGTCTTCTTTTAAGTCTTGCTCAAGTAA
>JAYSWO010000362.1:0-9178 GCA_043717975.1 Ferruginibacter sp.
TCTATTTTTAAATCATTTAATGTAGCTCCACTTTCCATATGTAAGCAAAAATATCTTATTTTGCCTACTTAAATTTATCTATTGAAAGTTGCTTTTAAAATACCACCCATAAATGAAGATATTTCTACATCCAACTTGCTCATAGAATTGAGTAATTGCGAAGTGTCTTTTCTCATTTTTTCTAATAACCCTTTTGCTTTGCAAGGTTTTTATGTGTATGAATTAGAAAAAAATATTCCTGCAATTGAATATGCAAGAGAATGTAAAAAGATTGTAGAAGATGAAAGTATTTTTCATCAATCATTTGCTAACGTGCAAGTGTGTTATAATTTCAATATATCTACCTTGGTGCCAAAAGCTTTTTTTGTAGAAGCAGAAAAAGAAAATATGCTTGATTTAATGTTTGGTAAAGATGCATCTACCTATTGCTTTTATGAAGATGTGTTGGATAATGATATGAAAATAGTTTATAGGGTTTCTTCAAAAATATACGAAACTGTAAATAAAATGTTTCCCAGAAATAAATTTTCGCATGCAAGTTCTATGCAAATGCAAGCAAACAAATTGGTGGGTGATAGATTAGATTGTATCGTTTACCACAACAGCATAAAACTGCTATTGTGTAAAGATAGCAAACTGCAAATTGTTCAATATTTCGATTATGAAACGCCCATAGATGTAAGTTATCATTTGCTGAATGTATGTGAAAGGTTTGCAGTATCTCCATCCATTGTAAAACTTATATTAAGCGGAATGATAGATGTAGAATCAAATTTGTATGATGACATACACAAATACTTTTTACGTATTCAGCTTGCTACATTGCCTGTAGATACAATTTTTTCAGAAGATATGAAAGTACATCCCGCTCATTTTTACCATAACCTTACAGCCCTTGCACTATGCGTATAATAAGCGGAATACATGGCGGCAGACGCATACAGCCGCCTGCAAATATGCCACACACAAGGCCTACAACCGATATTGCCAAGGAGGGGTTGTTTAATATTTTACAAAATCAATTAGATTTTGAAGAATTAACCACACTCGATTTATTTGGCGGTACGGGTTGCATAAGCTACGAGCTTGCAAGCAGGGGAGTGCCAGACCTTACCATTGTGGAGATGGATACTAAAATGTACGACTTCATAAAAAAAACTTCGGAAGAATTAGGCTTTGAAAATTTTAAAGTAATTAAAAGTGAAGTATTTGGTTTTATAAAATCTTGTACCAATAAATATGATTTTATTTTTGCGGGGCCACCGTATGCACTTGCTACTATAGATGAGATACCAAAGCTTATTTTTGAAAGAGATTTATTAAAACCTGGCGGCAGATTTGTATTAGAACATACACCTCGTAATGATTATAGAAAAGCAGAACATTATGTGCGAGAGAATAATTATGGCACAACGATTTTTAGTACGTTTATGAAAGAAGATTAGTTGCGGGTTTTAGGGTTGCGAGTTTTGTGACCTTTTAAAACTATTCATGACTTGATTAAATTAGTTTGTTAGTTTTTTTATACCTGTGAGAATCTTATTAGTTCACGCCTTTTATATATCTAACTCTAATCTCCAATTCCTAATTCCTAATCCCTAATTCCCAATTCCCAATTCCTAATTCATAATCCCTACCCCCCTTTGTAAAAAATTATTTCTTCCTCCATTCCCATGGAGCTACAGGATAAAAATCTTTCCATAATCCCACTTTATTTACCCTGGCAGTTATTTCTAATTTCCCTATTTCAATATTGGTAGAATATTTTTTAAAGTGCCACGCTAACCCTGCAATAACCAGTTCTTTATTAAGGGTTTTATTTTGTGTATTAATAATTGTTGCAATTAACCTTTTGTATTTGTCAAATGTATTGTGATGCAACACCTTTACCATTCGTGCAAAACATAAAGAGGATGTAAACTTTTTTGCAGCTTTACCAAAGGGTTGGCTTTTTCTTATCTCGGGGCAATCTACATCTGCAAGTCTTATGCTTATTGTTTTGCCTTCATACAATACCTCCATGCTATCGCCATCATGTATGGCTATTACTTTGGCAGTAAATTCTGTTGGTAAAGCTGTATTATAATGTACACTGACAGTTAAGAATAAAAAACTATATAGGAGTATTATTTTTTGAAATGCCATTGTTTTTCTGCAATAAATTTTGTTCTTACTAATCACACGAACCTACAAGATTTTTAGTATAAATAACAACTAGAAAAAGAGAGAAGTGAAAATATTTATCCACATATTATAATTATTTGTAATAAATATAATATGTTTGTATCTCCCCATTTAATTATATTGTAGAATCGGTATCGCATTTCCCCAAAAGTGCAAACAATGTTTTGTTTTAAATCCAATTCTGTTTAAATGTATCGCTTGCCCAAAGCAGGTGGTATAATTTGAAGATAAGATATAAAATATTTAGGCTCCTTCAAGAGGGTTTTAAAGTAGTTTTCTATTTCCCTTGTTTATCTACAAACCATGGTGGGTATGCATTATAGAAGATTTATCTTTTTTGCCAAAAGCCTGAACGCCGAAAAAGGTATCAAAGAGTAGGCAAAAAAACATGTAACAATGAACTATCATTTCAAAGGAAACCTACGTGGGTTTTACTGTGGAGATTGCTATGACTTTCTCTACAATGCAAAGGTAAAAATTTATGCAGTTGACAGTACTGCAAATGTAACAGCACTAGCAGTAGCAAGAGAAAAAGAAACATTTCATCAGCGAAGCGGTGAAGAATTAACATCTATTTCTAAAAGATTAATTGCAGAAGCAGTAACAGATGAAGCTGGTAATTTTTCTGTAGAACTTTCTGAAAAGAATTACAATGGTGGTGCATTCGATATCGATTTTGAATGCGGTACTGTACCTATTCGTATTAAAGTACCCCCAAAACCTCGTGGCCCATTTCAGTTTCACATTACCACCTTGCAGCCCCAGTGGCGGCAGCAAGAAAATGGTATGATGGCCGTTTATGATCATGCCATTGCTTCGGCATTTTTTTGCAGACTACTTTCTTTGTTCGATATCTGGGTTATATGTGGTAAAATAACAGATTGCGAAACCAAAAAGCCTGTAGTAGGTGTAAATGTATATGCGTACGATGTAGATTGGTTGCAAGATGATGAGCTAGGTTTTGGCACTACAGATGCCAATGGTAAGTTTACGATTGTTTATCCTGGTGATAAATTTAGGCAAACATTGCTTTCTCCTTGGTTAAATATAGAATGGCCATCAGGACCTGATTATTATTTTAAAATAGTAGAACCTATTTCTAATATTGTATTACTAGCAGAAGACAGAAGTGTAGGGCATAGAAACGATAGAGAAAATAGAGGTAATTGTTTTTGCGTAAACTTGTGTGTTGATAGTGGAAATATACCAAATGGAAATTATTTTCCGGCATTGTTTACAAGGGTAGGTGGTTATGATATTGTAACCAACTTTACTGCAGCAGGTTTTACGAGCGATGCAGAGAATAATGCTTTTACAGGTACAGTTGCATTAAATGGGCAATTGCCAAGTGGTACCAACTCTAATGCTATGCAATATCGCTTTCGAATTATTAATAGCGATACAAGTTATGAGCTTACGCCTGCACAAGTAAAAGCCGCTTTACCAGCATTTAAAATTGGTGAGTTGTTAAAAAATGAAGGAGGGGGTTCTTATTCGCATCCAGACCTCAACTTAAATCCATTAACAGATGCAGATGTGAATGGATGGATAACAGTACCTAGGCAAAATGATTTGACTGTTGGAGGGATTGGTATTTTTTCTCCAAACGGTGGGTCATTGGCCGCTTTAAATACTGCTGCTATAGCTTTGGATGCTACCAATACAAGATTTGCAAAAGATGATTTTGATTTAACCATTCCTGCACCAGTATTTAAAGCTGGCAGTGCTGTACCTGCGGCTAAAAAAGCTGGCACACATACTTTTAAAATTATTTTTGAAGCAAGAGATGCTATAACGCTCGCATTACATAATACCAACGAACTTACAAAAATTGTGTTGTGCAATGTATCTTACATACAAAGAAGACACCCAAGTTGGGGATATGTTGGTGTAATACCAAATGGAGACAAAAAATCTTTTGGCGTAAATATGCTAGAAATAAATGAAACTACGGCGGTAGATGCGGGCTGCGGAACAATAGTGGATACAATTACGGCCAACTACACTTGCTGCCACCCACACATGGAAACCATGCATATTTATATTGAAGGCAATGTTCCTGTTCCGCCACCAATATCGTCTATTATTCAAAATGTTTCAGGCGTGGATGATGTACATGGCCAAGGTGCTGCTACTGGGCAAATTTTTGTTACGACTGGTTATCCAAAATGTGCTTTTATTGTTTGGCTAAAATTAACGCTTAGGCTTACAAGTGGCTCAGGAAGAGTTGCAGGTTCATACATAGAAGATCATATTGCGTTTTGTAAATCGTAGATATTAATTTTGTTCCTGTTGATTATAAAAGCAATCAACAGGAACTTTTTAATTCAAACTCTTTTATTATTTTCCAAGGCATTCCCATTTCTTGCTCTATTAGGCTAATTTTATTGAATGATATTTTATTTGGAAAGCGGTAGTTTTTAATTTCTATAAATATATCATCCGTGCAAGTACTGTTTCTTGAATGCATTAATGTAATATGTGGTACATGATTTCGAGTAACTTCTATTATTCCTGTTAGAATTTCTTTTCGAAGGTTTATAAATGCTTCATTATTTTCCTTTGCAGAAAGCATTAAGCCTTTGCCATTATCAAATCTTACAATGTCCCCAAAGCTGATATCAATACTATGTTGATGAAGGTTTTCCAAATTCGTTATAACTCTTTCTATATGTTCAAGTTCATCTTCTCTGCAAATTGTTACATGACTTTTAATTAATTCATTCTGTATTGTGTTGTATTTTTTTCTAATTTTTTCAATAATTTCTGTGCTGGTTTCTGGTATAAAGAGGGTGAGCTGCATTCGTTTTTTTTTCATATCATGTACGTTTTGTTGATATATGAATAAACAATTTTATAGTTAGCTATTGCCTACTTTTTTTCTGATGTTACATAAGAAGGATTATAATTAAATATACTGTCTAAATATTTATCTGGTTTATTTTTTTGATAGATAAAATAAAAGGTTATTAAAATATTGATTTACAATGTTTTATAAATTGGTGTATTCATATGATTTTTTAAAACATTAAAAAAAGATAATTTCTCCTTACAAACTTTAAGGATTTTATACTACAATGTAATTTTTTTCGTTAATAAAAAGATTAACTGAATGAAACCCATTTTACACATATTAAACAAAATTGTCAACCTCGGTGTTGCAGATGGTTTGAGTATTGAAGATGCTCAAAAAATAAGATTAACCAATATCTTAACCCTTCTTCCTATGCCTTTGGCAGCTTTCTATTTTTTCTATGGTTTATACGAAAGGTTACTTTTTTTATGGGCCATTTGTGCTTTTTTATTAGTAGGAATATTTTTTGTTGTACTTATTAATCACAAAAAAAAATATGTTCTTGCCAAATCCATTTCTTTCTATGTGTATGCCTTTGGTGTTTTTATGATACATAATTCTACTAATATAGGCTATTGTGTTACAAATTTTTTCTTCATGCTTTTCATTTCGCATGAAATTATGTATGACGTAAGAAAGCAGTTTAAAGCTTTTTTACCTACAATCATTTTTACATTTTTTGCAGCAATGGCGTGCTTTCTAGCTCCAAAATATCTTTTTTTTCAATCCGTTTTTGATGTGCATGATCTTACACTTCTTCAAATGTCTATTTACGCTTTTACTTTATTAATGGGTGGAGTGTATATGGGTATTGTTATAAATATGCATAGGCTTACAGAAAAAAAATTACTAGATGTAATGCAAGGGTTTGAAAAAGCCAACAAAGCAAAATCGGTTTTTTTGAGTAACATGAGCCATGAGTTGAGAACACCTTTAAATGGTATTATTGGCACAACCAATTTATTGATGCACGAAACGGCAACCACCTCACAAAAGAAATATTATGATGTACTAATGCATACATCAGATCATATGTTGCACCTGGTAAATCACATCCTTGATTTTAGTAAAATAAATGAATCGAAAATAAATTTAGATAGAAATATATTTAACTTAAAGCATACCCTTACCAAGTTATGCAGAGTGTATGTGGCGCAAGATATAAATGAAGCTGTTTCTTTTAAATTTGAAGTAGATTCTGCACTTGATAAAGAAATTATAAGCGATGATTTGAGAATAAAGCAAATTTTGTTTAACCTTTTATCTAATGCATTTAAATTTACAAAAATTGGTACCATTACGCTGAAAGTTGTTTTGGTAAATATGGATAATGATAAAATGAATGTTAGGTTTTCAGTAGCAGATACTGGTATTGGCATAAAGCCAGAACAAATGGAAAAAATATTTGAAAGTTTTGAACAAGCGGATAATAGTACCACTCGAAATTTCGGTGGTACAGGATTAGGCTTATCGATTAGTAAACAATTGGTGGGTTTATTTGGCTCAAACTTACATGTGGAAAGTGAGTATCAAAAAGGAAGTACATTTTGGTTTGATGCTGAATTAGAAATAAATAAATCAGTTGCTTTACATGAAGAAGTAGAAGAAGTAAATAGTAAAAATTTGCATGGAATAAAAATACTTGTTGCAGAAGATAATAAAATTAATAGGATGGTATTACTTACATTTTTGAAAAAATGGAATGTACGATTTACAGAAACTGTTAATGGTTTACATGCACTTGAAGAATATAGAAAAGATACCTACGATTTAGTTTTAATGGATTTGGAAATGCCAGAAATGGATGGTTATACAGCAATAAAGGAGATAAGAAAAGTGGATAGCGCTATACCTGTAATTGCCTTTACTGCTGCACTCTATGATAATATGGCAACCGATTTAAAAAGTAAAGGCTTTGATGATTATTTGCACAAGCCTTTTAATCCTAAAGACTTATACAATAAAATATCAAAATATGCCACTCCTATGGCGCTAGATTCTGTAGCATAAATATGGTATTTTTTTTCAATAAAACATTCCATAAATCATTTAAAAAAACTGCTTTTTTGTGGTTAATACTTCACTTACATTTTATTAGTTGTAGGTACACAAATAATAAAGTTACCTATTTTATTTCTTATTTTTTAAATATATTTTAGGATTGTTATTTGATTGCTTTTGCATCTTTTTTTACAAAGCCATGCTCAATAAACTTGGTAAAAAATTAATGTATTATTTTTTTCACCCCTTTATACATAGAATATAATGAGGTCTTGCAGATAGAAACTTTTATCTTAACGATACACGCTTCCATCCAATTTTTAGCGATGAAAATCTAATAAGAAGTGAATGGAAATGCAAGAATTTAATTCGATTAGGCTATTTCATCTTTTTTAAAATAGAAATCAGAAATTTTTTAGGGATACAGCAAGTGGGCCAAAAAATTAGTACGGTTATATACTTGGGGCATTAAAAAAGTATGAATAAAAAATTCATACAAGAAAAAAATTCAATAATATATTTTAGGAGAACTTTTTAATACACTATTTAAGCAAACTGTTTTATGTAATTTTTTATCTTTCTATATGTAAATTCATTAGAGAAAAATATACATATGAGTGTTTATACGCTCAAGTTGATAAATGATCTTCTCTATATTGATTAATCTCTTCTTTAGATAAATTTACAACTGGTAATACTTCTTTGCAAGACTTTACAATGTGTTGCAATTGTGAAGTTGTAAGATCACAATTTACCGTCATTCTTGTATTACAGCGCTTCTTTGGTACAGCTGGAGGAATAAATGGTGCAGTAACAACATTTTTTTGTACCAATAAATCTCTTAGTAAAATAGCTTTGCTTTCATTGTTTACCTCTAAAGAAATAATAGGAGAGGCGCTTACCTCCGTATTAAAACCCATATAGTCTAAATGCTGATGCAAATAAGCAGTGTTTTTATGTAGCTGTTCTCTGCGCCATTCATCTTGTTTTATAATTTCAAGGGTTTTTATAAATCTGCTAGCTTCATGATTTTGTATTACGGAAGAAAAAATAGCAGGAAATGAATTGTGACGAAAATAATTTTTGAATTTGCTAGAACAGGTAATAATACCACCTCTAGAACAAAAAGTTTTTGATAGGCTTGCGGTAATAAAATCAACTTCATCTTGCAATCCTAATTCGGCTACTAAGCCAGCTCCTTCATTACCGTACAGTCCTAAAGAATGTGATTCATCCACAACTATTACACAATCATATTTTTTGCTTATCCCTACAATATCTTTTAATGGACATACACTTCCTATAGAACTATAAACACTATCTACCACTACTACACCAGTGCCATATTCTTTAATTTTTCTTTCTAAATGGTCAGGATCATTGTGATTAAAAATATGAACGATACCACCTGAAAGTTGTGCTCCTACATAAATAGAAGCATGTACCATTCTATCTAAATAAATATGTGTTTCTTTATCTGCAATGGTTTGCATTAATCCTGTATTGGCATCCCAACCAGATGTAGATAAAATAGATGCCTCTTGATTTGTATGAGCTGCTAGTTGTTCTTCAAATTGTTCTCTAGGACCTTTGCCAGATACAAAAAAAGATGACATTAAAGAATTGTCTTGTAATCTTAATTGATTTATTTGTGCCTCAATTATTTCTTGGTGGTTTGCTAAGCTTAAGTAATCATTATTATCTACAAATATAGAATGCTCGTTTGGAACAACATTAAGGAAAAAGGGGCTTTTGTCAGAACTCAGTGCTGGCATTACTACATTAGAATAATAATCTAATCTTTTTTGTAGAAAATGAGGATACGATTTGGTCAGTACCATAATAGGATAAGTTCAGTTTTGGTTTGTTTTAAATAATACACAAGATGCTTTTATACGCATTTTTGGTATAACTTATTTCATTAACGAAATATTTATATAATTATTGTGTAAATGAAATAACAGGTAAGCTGTAGTACATTTAAAAGTTAATACGGTGCTTAAAAAGTTTTAAAGATGTATAAGTGCAGCAGACCTTTTTTGTTACTTACCATAAAATCGCAAATAATTATTAGCAAAATTGAAAAAAATAGAAAAGAAAGTATATGACAGTTTATTCAATTTTTTTTAGAAATTTTTC
>JAYSWO010000363.1:0-9178 GCA_043717975.1 Ferruginibacter sp.
GTGCTTGTAGCAATATTTATATCGCCTGTTGTTGCATTTATAGATAACCCAGCAGTAGATGAATAAACACCTCCTGATGTGCCCGTTCTTGTAACCGTAGCCGTGGCTACACTACTACAATAAGGTGAGCCTGCATAAGCAATGGTAGCAGCAGGTGCAGCGGTGATAGTAATTGGAGCAGTAGTGGTAAACAGTGCACAACCACCCGCTGCTGCTACTGTGTACGTAACTGTGTATGTACCTGTAGTAGATGTAGCAAGCGTTACAAGGCCTGTACTTGCATTTATAGAAAGCCCTGCGGTAGATGAATACATGCCACTTGTGGTTCCTGTTCTTATAACAGTAGCTGTACCACTATTGCTACAATAAGGAGCAGCACCATATGTAATAGTAGCAGCAGGTGCAGCAGTAATAACAATAGTAGTTGTAGTTGCAAATAATGCACAACCACCTGCTGCCGCAATTGTATAAGTAACCGTGTATGTACCTGCGGTACTTGTTGCAATATTTACATCGCCAGTTGTTGCATTTAAAGATAATCCAGCAGTAGATGAATAAATACCACCAGTAGTTCCTGTTCTTGTAACATTTGCTGTGGCTATATTGCTACAATAAGGTGAACCTGCATATGAAATGGTAGCACTTGGGGCAGCATTAATAGTAACATTTGTTGTAGTAGAATACAAAGCACAACTACCTGTTGGTGCTATTGTATATGTAACTGTATATGTACCTGGCGTTGAACTTGCCAAGTTGATGACACCTGTAGCAGCATTTATAGAGAGTCCTAAAGTAGAGGAATAAATACCTCCTAAAGTACTTGTATTGGTAATACTTGCTGTACCGGCATTGGTACAATATGGGGTGCCAGCATACGAAATTGTACTTACAGGAGGCGCAGAAACTGTATAACCGTAATTAGGTCCACCATTGTTATTTAAATTTAGGGTAGCCATATCATAACAGTTATTTCCAAAAGCAATTAAATCTGAATGAATACCAGCAAGGGTTTCGTTAGATGAAAACACGTAGTAAGAAAGATTTGTTCCTGCAACTTGGCAAGGAATATTTACCGTACTTACATTACCTGTAAAAGTTGCTTGTATGATAGACGAGCTAGTAAATCCATTTATGCTATAACGCAAATACACATATTCGCCAACAGCAGGTACACTTGCCATGGTAATGGTAACCGCTACAGAAGAATTGGCTACAACATTGGCTGCTAAAGGACTTTGTGCTACAGTACTTATAATGGTAGGGTTATAATTTGTTTCTAATAATTCCATATCGCTACTTGCAGCACCATTTTTCATGATATTAAAAGTGTAATAATTCCCACTTACCACCCCATTAAGTTCACCGTCTATACCAGCACCGGCAGCAAAATAATTTGCGCCATTGGAAAAGCCAATAGGTATAAAATTGTTAATAGATAATACATTTGGTGTAGAACCAATACGCCAGTTTTGAGAATAATCTGGGGAGGCTACAGTACCAATATGAAAAGCCCATCGCTGAAACCCGCTTTGATTAGCTTGCATACGGCCTTGTTTAAAAAGCCCCAAGTCTGTCATGGCTACTCTTGCAGTAGAATTTATAGAACTGTATAATACAGTAGGTTGTGCAAAGGCATTAAAACAAATGCAGCATAATAAAATAAATACAGGGTATTTTTTTCTCATAAAGGGATTTTGATTATTTATTTTGCAAAGCTATAGAATGTAAAAAGAAATCATTCGTCATTATTGGGAATTGATGTTTTTTAGAATAAAATTTTAGGACAAATGTTTGATACTAGTACAACGATTATTTAAAAGTAATAAATTTTCAATAGTAATTCGGCAATAAGCTTTTTGTAAATTTGAAAGATATTGTTGTTGACATTTTTATGTATATCGATATATTTATAAATGTTTATTTTGTGTTCGTAAAATGAACGGATTGTAGCTTTATTTTAAAAAATAATTTTTATGGCAAATACATATACTCAGCTTTATGTTCATCTGGTTTTTTCTCCTAAAAAAAGGCAAGCATTAATAAAAAACGAATGGAAAAACGATTTGGAAAAATACATTACTGCTATTATCCAAAACCATAAACATAAAATGCTCGCTATTGGCGCCATGCCAGACCATATTCACATTTTTATTGGTTATAATGTAAATCAACTTATACCTGACTTGGTAGAAAATATTAAAACATCCAGCAATGCATGGATAAAGGATAACCAACTCTCAAAATTTAAATTTGATTGGCAAAAAGGGTATGGTGCATTTTCACATTCTCGTTCGCAATTGGATAGCGTTGTAAAATATGTTTTGAATCAAGAAAAGCATCATAAGAAAAAAAGTTTTAAAGAAGAGTATCTAGATATGCTTAAGAAAAATGATATTGAATTTAAAGATGAATATGTGTTTGAGTTTTTTGATAAAGTGGATTAATAATTATGTTGCCTTCTTTAGAGATGAACAAATATTTCGGTGCGCTGCACCTACAAAACTTTGTGCTGTATTGCAGCTACAAATATTTCGGTGCGCTGCACCTAGGATTAGTTAGCGTTTAGCTTTACGTTAAATAATGGAAAAATATATTTGAGTACTTATAGGGGGAACAGGTGCAGCATACCATAATCTTTGTGTTTAAATTATGATGTAGTTAACACAGGTGCAGCGCACCAAGATCTTTGTAGTTTAAGTTATAAAGTAGTTAACACAGGTGCAGCGCACCGAAATATTTCTTCAAACTCTTGAAATTACTAATAAATTAATACGGTGCACTGCACCTAGGAACTTGAGAGCGTTTTTTAGATTTATACAAATAATGAAAGTCAAAGAAAGGAAAATTATGGCTATGTTTTTAGCGGTGAGCAGGTGCAGCGCACCAAAATCTTTGTAGTTTAAATTATGATGTAGTTAACACAGGTGCAGCGCACCAAGATCTTTGTAGTTTAAGTTATAAAGTTTTTAACACAGGTGCAGCGCACCGAAATATTTTGTCAGTATAAATCATTTTTACCAATATTTTCTTTTTGGTTTTTGCCTTAAAAAATATTAATTAAAATTCACCCTTCAAAAACCCCATCACCACTTCCAAACTTTCCATTGCCCCTTCTTCCATAGGCACATGCCCAAGGTTTTTTAAAATAACCAATGTATCATTGGGTAAGTCGTTGTGAAAACGGTAAGCACTTTTTGTAGGTATCAATAAATCTTGTTCGCCCCAAAGAATAAGTGTGCTCTGTTGTATATTTTTAATAAGGGGAAGGGTAATGGTATCATAAACTAATGTCATTCTATCTACAAGCGCTTGCCTATTGCCAGCTCTTAAAGCAAGGTCAAAATATCTGTCAATAAGTGTATTGGTTACTTTGGTTTTATCGGCATATACATTTTCTACACTTGCTTTTACCATAAAACGTGGAGTTATATATTTAATGGTCTTGTTTATAATAGGTATTCGAGCTATTCTAAAAGCTATGGGTGTGCTTTTAGATTCTAATGGATAACCAGCAGCATCTATCAAAATAAGTTTTTCAACCATTTGTGTATGCGCAATGGTAAACCGATAAGCTATTTGCCCACCCAAAGAGTTGCCTCCTAAAATGCATTTTGTAATACCCTTGGCCAATAGAAAATGATGAATAAAATCAACATATTTTTCGATGCTATAATTTCGATCAGGAAAAGGACCTGTTAAACCAAAGGCAGCTAAATCCATTCTTACTACACGGTTATTATTTTTCAAAACTGCCGCCCACGCATCAAATGTATGAAGGCTTGCGGCTGTGCCGTGCAGCAATACAATAGGTAAAGAATCTGCAGCATTACCCTCATCCCGATAATGTACCTTCATACTGTCTATAACAATAAAAGCAGATGCTGCATTGGTATATTTTGCTTTTAATTCAACCAAAGATTTATCGCTATGCCCAAAAAAAATAAATACAAATATTAAAAGAATAACAATGCTTACAAATAATATTTTAAAAAAGCTGGCAATGCGTTTCATGTTTTGATAAATTGTATAGCAAATCTATACCCTTCTTTTGAAAAAAAATTTTTTAAAAGAACAACTTTTTAAAATGTATATAACCAAGCCTCCATAATTATCGAAGGCTTGGTTTATAATATTGATAATTTATTTGTTCACTATTTCAATTTGCCTAGCAGCTGCATTTTTCTCCGACAGCTTTTCTTTTTTAACCCTATAATCCATCACCCCTTTTTGTGTGAAATATTTTACTACTGCATCTAACCTTTGGTCTGCAATGGCTCTTTTAGGAAACATCGTATAATGTTGTATGAGTATCTCTTTTTCAGGATGCAATTTTAAGCATTCAATTAAAGCATCTAGTTCAATTTTTTGTTCTTTGGATAGTGTGTTGCCATCTTTTTCAAAATTGAAACCTATATTTTTTGCAAAGCATGAATTGCAAATAGTTGTATCGCATTTGCATGGTTGTACCATCACAATGTTATAGCTAGCATCATCCATTTCGGCATTGTAGTTTCTTACCGCTTTATTGTAACCATCTTTTGAAAATATTAATTGGTACATTTTGCCTATTTCTTTTTTAATAGTAAAACTAAAGGCGCCATTGTCGTCTGTTAAAGCTACTGGTTGGTTGTTGTATGTGACTTCTACATCTTTTAGTGCTGCACCAGCTCTGTCTCTAATGGTTCCATAAAGTCTGGCATTCTTATTTGTGTTTTCAAAGTATATGGTTGCGCTTTTAGTTACAGTATTTGGCACATTTAATGAAGCGCTATTGTTTTTGCTTGCACTACAACTACATAATATACTTGCGGCTAATAATAAAAAAATGATTGAAAAGTAATGTTTTTCTTTCTTAGGCATAACAATGCCTGTTGCATACGTTGCAAAGTTTTTTTTCATAATAAAGTTTTTTTAATAATTTGTTATTGCAATAGCAATCGCAACTGCTTTGTGTAAATGAAAATGATTGTGGGTTTTATTGTAAGCCACCTATCGCATCAAGCTTGGCCTTCACTTGTGCAGAAGGCATATCTTTATAGTCTTCTGCTTGTATAATATCCTTTGTTACGGTTATTTTTTGGATGATGGATAATACTTTTCCATTTTCAGTTTTGAACGAAACAAAGTAAGCTTCCTCACCAATTGGTAAATTTTGTTGTGTGAAAGCATTATTGATTTGTCGTAAATCTATTACTGACTTTATTTTTGGAAAAATTAATATTCCTCGAATTAAATTTATATAGTTTGTGTCTCGTAATTGTATCTCAATATTTACTTTTGAAATATTGTTTGTACTAAAACGGTCACAGTTTATCCAGCCAAAATTTCTAATTGAAAATGTATAAAAATTATTTATTTTTTTATATTTATCGGTTATTACTCTTGAGGATTTGCTATCTTTTTCAAATAAGTCTATTTCCCAAGTTATTGGCTCTTCATTAGCAGCAACTGTTTTATTAGAACTAGTATACACTTTGTTAAGACTAGTATCTTGTGTTTGACCATTTGCTATCCAATTTGAAGCTGTATTTAATAAATTATCATTTGCATTTTTATTTAAGTAAAATAGTTGCATACCTTTTCTTTTATCGATACTTGGTAAGCTAATTTGTATTGGATTTCTAATGTTTATTTCAAGTTTAGAATCTCCTTGTGATGCATTCATAAAAACCATTCCTGCACTTTCTAATAAATTACTATTACTTACCGTATGCAAACCATGGGCAATAACATCTGTAAAATTATACGCTTCTTTTATTTCTATTTGTACCATGCCTTTTACCAAAGCCTTGTTTTGATGGGTAAAAGCATTGGCTTTTATATTTAATACCGTTCCATTGCTACAAATAATATTGGTATCTTTTGAAGCATTAATTGTAAAAAACTGACTTGCACTTGAAAGTTTGCTAAAAAAGTTTTGTGTAATGAGTAATTTATTTTTTGAATTATCTACAGTGAAGCTGTTACTGTTATTACTTCCTTTTACATTTGTTATTACGTTTGCTTTATTTGTATCGATAAAATATTTTGCTTTATTATCATTTAATTGTTTTGAAATTGTGGCAATAGCTTTTGTAGTGTCTTTCGAAATTTGATTTTTGGCTTGTTGTAAGCTGTCATTATGAACTATTGATTTATTGCTTTCTATGTTCGTTTTATTATTTTCTGATTTGCTAAATATGCCTTTATTCCACAAAATAATAAAACCAACTACAACAACAATTCCAACACTAGCAATAATCGTATTTAACCCAAACCAATTGGTAGGCTTGATTTTTGGTGTAGCTACAAATGCTGGAGCAGTAGGCAAGCTTGCTTTTATAGCTTCAAAATCTATTTTAGCAAAATTGGCATCTGCCTTATGTGCATTTGCTTTTTCGCTAAATAAATCATCAATATGTTTATTTGTATTATTCATTTGCTATTGTGGCTTTATTGGTATAAAGTTGTAATTGTTGTTTTAATGTTTTTCTAGCTTCGCTCACATGCCACTTAGCTGTGCCTACGGTAATATTTAATGCGGTAGCTATTTCATCAAATTTGTATCCTTCTATGGCATATAAATTAAAAACTAGACTTGTACTTTTTGGTAATGCTTGTATCAATCGTATAATGTCTTCGCTACTTATTTTATTTTCTATCTGAGAGGATATAAACATTTGCTCTTCATATTTTTCCTCTATTTCCTCTACACTGTATGCCGTTTGCTTGCGACAATTATCTATACAAGTATTTACCATTATCCGTCTTACCCAACCCATAAATGCGCCTTTGTATTCGTATTTTTCAATGTTGCTCAATACTTTTAGCATGGCTTCATTATAAATGGCAGCAGCATCATCTCTACTATTGGTATATCTTTCGCATACAGCAAACATGCTTTGGTAGCAGTAGTTATATAAAGCTTCTTGCTGTACCGCTTTATATGCTTTGCATCCTTCAATAATATGTTGTAATACTTGCTCCAAACAATGGTTTATTTATCTATAAAAATAATGCTTCCATTACTATGACGAGTTGTTTTTTAAGAAAGGTAGGGTAGGGATATAATTTTTTTACCAAAGCCAAATAAAATAGCCCAATGTCTTGTAACTTCATAGCATGGTAAAAGCAGCTGCGCAAAATCGTACCCTCGGTTTGTTTCAATCTACAGTATTAAATATGATAGATATGGTGGGCATTGGGCCATTTGTAACCATGCCTATTGTAATGGGCTTGCTTGGCGGAATGTACTTATGGGCATGGGTAGCGGGCGCTGTGCTCTCGCTGGTAGATGCCATGGTATGGAGCGAACTCGGTGCTGCATATCCGCTTGCAGGGGGCAGTTATAATTTTTTAAAAGTGGCCTATGGAGAAAAAGGTGCGGGTAAAATGATGAGTTTTTTGTATGTGTGGCAAACCATTATTCAAGCGCCCTTGGTGGCAGCATCTGCAGCTATCGGTTTTGCACAATATTTTATTTATTTGGTACCCTTAGAAGTGTGGCAACAAAAAATGCTTAGTGGTTCAGTTATAATTTTGGTTACAATTTTATTGTACAGAAAAATAGAAAGCATTGGTAAAATAGGTGTGCTGCTTTGGATGGGTGTGATTGGGACACTTGGTTGGATAATTTTTGCAGGTATTTCGCATGGCAATTTTATGCAGCCCATTTTTAATAGTGCCAATGTTGGCGGTCTAAAAGCCATTTCATCTTTTATATTTGGGCAAGCTTGTGTAAAAACAATTTACAGTTATCTTGGTTATTATAATGTATGCCATTTAGGGGGTGAAATAAAACAGCCAGGCAAGAATATTCCACGCAGTATGTTTATTTCGATTATTGGTATTACCATACTTTATTTGGCCATGAATGTGAGCGTAACTAGTGTAATACCTTGGCAAGAAATAAAACATTGGGTGGACACAGATACCAAAGTGTTTGTAATAAGTACTTTTATTGAAAGGCTATATGGCAATGCCGCAGCAAATGTTATTACGATTATGATTTTGTGGGTAGCATTGGCATCTTTGTTTGCAGTAATGCTTGGGTACAGTAGAGTGCCATTTGCTGCTGCGCAAGATGGTGCTTTTTTTAAAATATTTGCAAAGCTGCATCCTACAAAAAACTTTCCTTACATTTCATTGCTTATACTAGCTGCGTTTGCTTTTGTATTTAGCTTGCTTTTTAAAATGAAAGATGTAATAAGTGGTATTCTTGCCATGCGCATTATGGTACAATTTATAGGGCAAGCGGTAGGTTTAATATTGCTGCGAAAAAGAAAAGGTACTACTAATCTGCCTTATAAAATGCCGCTATATCCATTACCAGTAATATTGGCCATTGGTATGTGGTTATATGTTTTTTCTGCTACAGGTAAAGATGTAATAAGTATGTTTGCTGTAGTTTTAACAAGCGGTATTATTGTGTATATGATAAAGGCAAACATCAATAAAGAATGGCCTTTTGAGAATAAATAATGGTTGAAAACAGAGATGACAACTTTTTAAAAGTTGGCATCTCTGTTTTGATAATACAAATAATTCTACCAAGCCCTCACCACTTTTCCATTCAATATTTTCATAAAATACAAATGCTTGTTTTCAAAATAATCTGGCATATTGGTATTTTTTACATTCATTGGTTTAAAATTAAATTCGGTAAATACTTTAAACGGTTGTTCGTTTAAATGGCTCATAAAATCATTAGGATATTTTACTAATATCCTGGAAAAAATATATACCGTTTCAAAACCTTTATAACTCATTTCAGTTGCACTGCCTTTGTATTTTTTATTATAAATAGATTGTAATTTTTTACTGTGCATATCTACTTTAGCATTGTAATAAGAAGCAGTGTATCTTATTGGAAAATCTTTCAACTTAGGTTTTCTTAAATCTTCAAAAGCGTCCCAATTGGGCATTCCAATAATTTCTAGCGGGTAAGTTTCTCTAATATCAAAAGCAGCATTTACTAATCCTGCACCAAAATCTTCATTTAAGCTTCCACCAATAATGATGGATTTCACATTGCTATCTAATTTGTTTTTTAATAAACTATAGTCTTCTTCAAAATTAATGGTTTCAATCTGTACCAATGGCTTACCATCTGCATCATTTATGCTTTTAAAATAATCAGCAATTTTATCTTCTTGGCTACCTTTTTTTCTGCATAAATAAATTTTCTTAGCACTTGTAT
>JAYSWO010000364.1:0-9150 GCA_043717975.1 Ferruginibacter sp.
CTACGACACCCTTGCAATTGGCTAACGATAAGCACTACAACTCTCGTTCGGGACTTACACCCTAGAGCTAATGGACATGCCTGACACACATAAAAAAGCAGCCATAACAGGCTGCCTTTTATTATAATCAATTTCGGTTTATGATGAACTCCAATTAAGAAATACTCTACAACTCAAACCCATCCGCTATTGTAGCACCTTTCTTTATAACCACAATGCCATCTTTTATTACAAACAAAGAGTGATCACTATCGGGCAAGTGCTTGCCCCCTTTTATTTTTACATTGTTACCAATACGGCAATCTTTATCGGCTATTACATTTTCCAATTCGCAATTATCGCCAATACCCACTTTAGGAATTCCTTTCTCAAAATTGTGAGCAATTTCAGGAATGGTTTCATAAAAATCGCTTCCCATAATGTAACAACTTTCTAACACAGTGCCTACTCCTATCCTACTCCGTATACCTATTAAACAATTAGAAATAGATTTTGCGTGAATAATACAACCTTCTGCAAACAATGACTGGGTAACAGTAGTACCACTAATTTTTGCAGGCGGTAGCGTGCGAGCACGAGTATACACTCGTTGGTTGCTATCAAATAAATTAAATGGTGGAATATCCAATGTAAGCGCAAGGTTGGCTTCAAAGAAAGAATAGATATTTCCTATATCTGTCCAATACCCACCATACTGATAACTGATTACTTTGTATTTAGTAATTGAATCGGGAATAATTTCTTTTCCAAAATCAGTAGCATCTTTTTTCTCTTCTTCAAGCAAACTAAACAATACTTTTCTGCTAAAAATATAAATACCCATAGAAGCTAAATAATTTCTTCCTGCAGCTTGCATACTAGCACCTGTATTGCTTTCCCAATTGGGTAATAATTCTACAGCAGGTTTTTCTATAAACGATGTAATGGTATTATTGGCATCTGTTTTTAGCAATCCAAATTCTGTAGCTTCTCTTGCTTCTACAGGTATGGTGGCAATGGTAATATCTGCACCTGCTGCTTGGTGATTGTCTATCATTTCTGCAAAATCCATTTGATACAGTTGGTCGCCACTTAAAATAAGTACGTATTCAAAATCATTTTTTTCAATATGCTTTAATGATTGGCGTACTGCATCAGCCGTACCTTGAAACCACCCTGGGCTATCAGGCGTTTGCTCTGCAGCTAAAATATCTACAAAGCCATTGCTAAAACCACTAAACTGATAGGTGTTTTTTATGTGCTTGTTTAGCGAAGCAGAATTGTATTGCGTAAGCACGAACATTCTATTGATGTTGCTGTTTATACAATTTGAAATAGGGATATCTACCAAGCGATATTTTCCTGCAATAGGCACAGCAGGCTTGCTTCTGGTGGCAGTAAGCGGATATAATCTACTACCTGCTCCTCCTCCTAAAATTACGGCTACTACTTCTTTACTTTTCATGTTTTAATATTTAGTTTTTTAGTAACATGCTCTAAACATAAAAATTATCATCGCTTTTTAAAATAAACTTGGTCGATAATTGTTATGTTTATTTCATACAATTTATTTTTTTGCTTCGTTATATAGATTAAGGTATTGTTGTGCACTTGCGATCCAGCTATTATCAATTTCCATCATTATTTTTCTTATTTGTTTCATTTTCTTTTTATCAGCATACAATTCAATAACACGTTGTATAGAAATATCAATATCAGCATGCGATGCATGGTTGAAACACAAACCATAACCATTTTCTTCATCAATATCTTTTACCGTATCTCTCAAACCACCTGTTCGCCTTACTATAGGCACAGTACCATAGCGCATGGCATACAATTGGTTTAAGCCACAAGGCTCTACCCTACTCGGCATCAATAAAAAATCAGCCCCTGCATACATAAGGTGACTTAACTTTTCGTTGTACGTTATTTGAGTATTAAAATATCCTACAAAATTATTTTGCATGTTGGTTAGCGCATACTCTACTGCTGGATCTCCACTACCCAATATTAAAAAATTTAATTTGCCTGAATAATTGGTTAGTGCATTTCTAATTGCCTCTGGTAAAAGATCTGCTGCTTTTTCTCCTACCAATCTTCCGATAAAAACAACCAATGGCAATTTAATATCCAAATTAAAATCCTTACAAAGTTTTTTCTTATTCAATGCTTTTCCTTCTTCAGCATCTTTCACGCCATAATTGTCGAGTATGTAGGTATCTTTTTCGGGGTTCCACACTTTATAATCTATACCATTTATTATGCCACTACATTTTGCGTATTCTGTACGAAACAAATATTCTAGCCCATTGGCATCATCCATTAATTCTTGCATGTAACCAGGGCTTACTGTGTTTACTCTATCTGCCATTTTTATACCACATGCTAACGGATTTACCGTGTTACTCCAATCTAGCATTCCCCAGCGCCAAGTATTCCATGAAGGTAAGTACACAGCTTTGTCCCAGCCCATCCAGCCTTGGTATTGTGCATTGTGTATGGTAAGCACGGTTCGAATGGTTTTTAATTTTCCGTAGCCATAACATTCCCGCATCATAAAAGGAATAAGTGCTGCTTGGTGGTCGTGCACATGTACAATGTCTGGCTGGTGCTCCCATTTGTTTATCCATTCTAGTACGGCTATTTGAAAACCCGTAAATCGCTCTGTATCGTCGTCGTAGCCATATACTTTTTCTCTATCAAGCAATCCATTAATATCTACACAGTATAGATCAAACCCAAGCTTATTGTGTTTCTCTTTAATGATGGTGAAATCAAAATTCATGGTGCCCATAGAAAAATTTCCTTTATGCACAACATCCCATTCGTTATCATACAAAAATTTAGTACGATACATAGGCACTACTACTTTAGCTGTATGCCCCTGCTTTTGTTGGTATTTTGGCAAAGCACCTACCACATCTGCCAAGCCACCTACTTTTGCCATTGGGTAACATTCTGCACTTACATGAATTATTTCCATTGCTAGGTTTAAATATTTCAATGAATATAAGAAGTAAATTTTGATTACTAAAATTGTTTTAACTAATTTTTACGAATAAACAAAAGAAGGATAAGAAATTTTACGAAACAATTCGTAATTTTGATTTTTAAATACTTATCGGTTGCTTTAAAAACATTTATAACTGATTAGATAAATTTTACACTTAAAAACAAGATGAATGAAAACATTACTTTTACTATTGGCTATTTCAACAACATCCATAACGATGGCTCAACCAAAATTGGTTAATCAAGCTATTATTACTACAAGCACAAATATTATAGCTCCTGAAGAAGATGATGTTTCGCAAATACAACCACAAGGAGAAGGACGTGGTGGAGGTTTTAATTTTAGAAACATGCTAGATGGCGAAATAAAAAGCACTACTTACATAAAAGATAATTTAGTAAAGACAAATTTTAAATCAGAGTCAGCAAAAGGTACTATTTATAGAGATAATACAGCTAAGGTAACCACTACCATTACTGAAATGATGGGCAATAAAAGCGGTATGAAAACTAGCGATGATGACCAAGTAGAAATGAAAAAGAAAATGGATAGTATGATGGCTGAAAGAATGAAAACAGATACCAACATGAAACGCCGCACACGTAATGTAGATTTCAATTCTTCTGTAGCCTACACAGAAGAAACAAAAAAGATAGCTGGTTACAATTGCAAAAAAGCGTACATCATTACCGATAAATTATTAAGAAAAGATTCTTTGGCTATTTGGTACACGCCAGAATTAAAATTCCCGAATGTAGCATCTACAGGCGGTACAAGCAGCCTTGGTATGATGAGTAGTTTTTTTGGTGGAGCGCTTAATTTTGATAAAGTAGATGGTTTTGTAATGATGTACGAAACCAAAATGCCAAGGGGCAGAGTGATGGAAGTAAAGGTTACTAAAATAGAGTTAGATAAAGAGATCGCAGCCAAAGAATTTGAGATACCGAAAGATATAGAAATAAAAAGCATGAAGGATATGCAAGGACAAGGTGGTATGAGAATGATAATGGGTGGTAGGTAGTTAAACGCATATCATTAAAAAAGCGACTCAAATATTTGAGTCGCTTTTTTAATGATATAAATAAATTAGTTAAATTTAATAGCCGCTTTTTTTGCATCATACTCAGCTGCTTTTTTAGGATTGGCTTTTGCATTATACACATCGCTTAGCAATCCAAATACTTGTTGGTATTTAATTTTTTGATTTACAGTAAGCTTCGGTTGGGCCTCAAAATATTTCACTGAAGTTTCTGCATAAGGTACCATTTCATCCATTTTGGCTATTGCTTTAGCATTTAAATCTTTCTTCTTTTTTACATCTGCAGGTTTAGCTAATTTACCTTCCTTTATTAATGTTGCACGAGAGCTATAATCAGCTGCCAGGTTAAATAAATGGTTTGTCAAAAGCATGTTTGCATCATTGCCTTTATCATTTGGTATGGTAGCTTTTAATACAGAAATTAATTTTGCAGATGTAGCGGAATCAATACTTGTATAGTCTTTTACATAAATACTATTGTACAATTCTATTGAATAATTATAACCATTAACAAAATTAGTAGGATCTTTTGCTATCAATGTTTCATAACGATCAAAAATGGCTTTTTTATCTCCACTTTTAGAAATGTTTTCTGTTTCTACAGCATCCCAGAAATCATTTTTGGGATAGGCTGCCTTGGCTTTCGCCATTATTGGATTTAAATTAGCCACATCTTTTTTTGCATTGTAATAGGAAACCAAAAATTCATACACTTGCTCATAGTCTTTTCCAACTACACCTGCATCTGTTATCATTCTGTACCTAATAAGACCATTGGCTGTATCAGTGGCATTTAGAGCCGCAGCAGCGGTATTAAGTACCAAGGCAGTATCTAATTTGTTGGCTTTAAAGCCTTCATATTGATAATTTCTGTCAAGAATAAATTTTTCCAACATTAACGCTTTATCAAAAGCATTATATGCCAGAGCAAAATCTTTTGAATTAAACTGAGCCACACCTAAATCATAAAATCCACCAAATAAGTCTAAATAAGGAATGTGCTGCTCAACGAGCAAACGCAAATCTTTTTTATCATTTACTTGTTGCAATTTAAATGCCTCAAATGCAATCAATTTATAATTGTATGCATCTGCTTTTGGCAAAGCCGGATCTTTTGATAGTTCATTGTAAATCTTTCCTTTGTAATACAACCCATCTGCACTATTGGCATTTTTGGTGTCAGTAAAAAATTTGTCTATAGCTGTTTTTGCAGGCACTAATTGTTTACTGTTGAACAGTTTACCAATGTCTTCTAAAGATTGTGCATATGAGCTAGCTCCTACATAGAGCATTAGAGAAAAAATGAAAACTTTCTTCATGGTATTTTATTTGTTTTTTAAGGGTTAAAGTTATTAGTTTAAACTGAAAATGATTACTTTTCTACTTATATTTTTCACAAAACGTGCCAGTAATATTTTAGTGTGTGATAATCTTGTTAAACATTAAATTTGCAGCCCAGATAAACATTGATTAGTAAAGAAACCATACAACAAATACAAAGCCGCATAGATATTGTGGATATTGTAGGCTCCTTCGTAAAACTAAAACGAAGAGGCTCCAACTATTTAGGCTTATGCCCTTTTCACAATGAAAAAAGCCCTTCTTTTACTGTTTCAGGTGCCAAAGAAATCTACAAATGCTTTGGTTGTGGCAAAAGTGGCAATAGTATTGGCTTTTTAATGGAGCTAGAAAAATACAGTTACGTAGAAGCACTCCGTTGGCTTGCCAATAAATATGGTATTGAAATTGAAGAAACGGAAGCTACTCCAGAAGCAAAGTTGTATCAACAGGCATCAGATAGTTTGTATGTAATAAACAATTTTGGGCAAAAGTTTTTTAGCGAAGCATTGTTTGATACGGAAGAAGGGCAAGATATAGCATTAAGTTATTTAAAGCAGCGTGGTTTTAGAGAAGAAATCATCAAGAAATTTCAATTGGGTTACAACCCTGCAGGAGGAGATGTTTTTGCAAAAGCGGCTTTGGCTGCCCAATACAATCCTGAGCTTTTACAAAAAAGCGGATTGGTGGTAATGCGAGACCAAGGCTTGCGTGACAATTATCGTGAACGTATTATTTTTCCGATACATAACCAAAGTGGAAAAGTACTTGGTTTTGGAGCAAGGCTTATAAAAAGTAATGATAAGGCGCCCAAATATATAAACACACCAGAAAATGAAATTTATGTAAAAAGTAAAATTTTGTACGGCTCGTATTTTGCCCGTATGGCTATAGACAAGGCTGATGAATGCTTGTTGGTAGAAGGTTATACGGATGTAGTGAGTTTACACCAGGCAGGTGTAGAAAATGTTGTAGCCAGTGGCGGTACATCTCTTACACCTGACCAACTACGTTTGGTAAAAAAATATACCAACAACCTTACCATTATATACGATGGTGATGGTGCTGGCGTAAAAGCTGCCGTGCGTGGTATGGACTTAGCATTAGAAGAAGGATTAAATGTGCGCCTTGTTTTAATACCAGACAATGAAGACCCTGATAGTTATGTAAACAAAATTGGGGCTGCCGCTTTTAAAGAATTTGTAGAAAACAATAAGAAGGATTTTGTCATATTTCAATTGGGGTTATCGCTGGAAGAAGCGGGTAATGATTCCGTAAAAAAATCAGCCATTGTAAATCGTATAGCAGAAACCATTTCTAAAATAACCAAGGCTGAGCATTTTACCAAGCGACAAGATTATGTGAAGCAAGTAGCAGAAATGCTAAAGATTGAGGAAGCTGGGTTGAACGATTTGGTAAATAAGTTTATAAGGGAGAAGGTACAGAAGGTAGAAGGGCGGCAGTTGGCAGTTGACAGCGAGCAGTTAGCAAATGAAGATCATCAAGCAAGTGATGAAAGTTATACAGAAAATCTTTTTAACAAGGATGAAAAACAAGAGCGTGCCATTGTAAGAAGTTTATTAGAATTTGGTTTAAAACAATGGGATGAAGAAACCACTGTAGCCAATTATATTTTCACCGAAATGGATGAAAATGATTTGGAAGCCATGATTGAAAATACAAACTTAATTTCGATAATCAACTTATACAAAACTTGGTATAAAGAAGGTAAAAACCCTACTGATAAAGACTTTCTATATTATGAAGATGCTACCATAAATAATTTGGTTATTAATTTAATGGATAGCCAAACAGAAATAAGTGCCAATTGGAGCAGAATATTCGAGGGCAAAATTGCTACCCGAGAAGATTTATTTAAAGAAGAAGTAATATCTACCCTTACCCATTTTAAGCTCAGAAAAATTAAAAAATTAATAGAACAAAATAATAATGAAATGAAAACAGTTTCTACTGAAGAAGCTATGATTTTGATAAGAGTACAGCAAGCTTTAAAGAAAGTAGAAAAACAACTTACTGCAAATATGGGAACTGTGTTTTTTAAATAAGTAGGCTTTGAAATAAAACTACCAACAATATTCATCATTATCAGTCATCAAACAGCTTAAAAAAAGCCTCGAAATAACATTCGAGGCTTTTGCATTTTTATCTTAAGAATAATATCTCTCTGTATTTTGGAAGTGTCCAAAAATTATCGTCCACCATTAGTTCAAGTTTATCTACATGATAGCGTATATCATCAAAATATTTGCCTTTTACTTCTTCGCAATATGCAATGGCTTTTTCACGGCTATTGGTTAAGTCATTTGCTTTTTTACGAGCTTGTATCATTGCTTCTGTTTTATCGCTAATAATATTAATGTGCTCACTAATTATTTTTACAATAGCCAATTGGTTTGCATAACCAGATGCATCCACACCTGCGTCCTTTAAACCATTGATGTTTTGCAACAATACATTTTGGTATTTTATTGAAGCTGGTAATATATATGTACTCGCCAAATCGCCCATTATGCGTGCTTCTATCTGTACTTTTTTCACGTACTCTTCCAACATTATTTCATGCCTTGCTTCTAGCTCTTCGTGGGTATAAATATTGTTTGCTTTAAATAATGACTTAGACTTATCGGTTATATAAGCATCTAAAGCAAGTGGTGTGGTTTTTACATTTTCCAAACCACGTTTTTCTGCTTCTGCTGCCCACTCTGCGCTGTAGCCATCTCCTTCAAACAATACTTTTTTGCTATCTACAATATACTTTCTAATAATTTGCAAAATAGCTACTTCTTTCTTCTCCCCTTTCTCTATCAATGCATCTACATCTGTTTTAAATGTTTTAAGTGTTTCAGCCATTACCGTATTTAGGGTTGTCATAGGCACTGCACAGTTTGCAGAAGAACCTACTGCTCTAAACTCAAATTTATTTCCGGTAAATGCAAATGGAGAAGTACGATTTCTATCCGTATTGTCCAGCATCAATTCAGGAATAGATTTATGAATATCTAATTTTAAAATAGCTTCATCTTGCTCATCAAAATTACCACTCACTCTTTCTTCTATTTGCTTTAAAACATCTGTTAAATACTTACCAATAAAAATAGAGATGATGGCAGGTGGTGCCTCGTTTGCGCCCAAGCGATGGTCATTACCTGCACTTGCTATAGATGCACGTATAAGACTTGCATAATCGTGTACAGCTTTAATGGTATTCACAAAAAAGGTGAGGAACATTAAGTTGGTTTTTGGTGTTTTACCAGGTGCCAATAAATTTACACCAGTATCGGTACTCATACTCCAGTTGTTGTGCTTACCACTTCCGTTTATTCCTGCAAATGGTTTTTCGTGTAGCAATACCATAAGGTTATGGCGTTTTGCTACACGTAGCATAATATCCATCAATAATGTATTGTGGTCTACAGCAAGGTTAGTTTCTTCAAATATTGGCGCACATTCAAATTGGCAAGGTGCTACTTCATTGTGACGAGTACGAATTGGAATACCCAATTTGTACGATTCTTTTTCAAAGTCTAACATGAATGCATAAATACGCTCAGGTATTGCACCAAAATAATGATCATCTAATTGTTGTCCTTTTGCTGGCGCATGCCCAAAAACCGTACGGCCGCTCAATAATAAATCAGGACGAGCATTTGCCAAACCAGCATCTATCACAAAATACTCTTGCTCCCAACCCAATGTTGCGGTTACTTTAGAAACGTTTTTATCAAAACATTGTGCATTCCTACCATTTTTGTTTCAT
>JAYSWO010000365.1:0-3651 GCA_043717975.1 Ferruginibacter sp.
CCCGTCGCCAAACAGAAGCACTGAATACACCATACCATAATCAATTGGCCACCGTATTAGATAGATACACTGCCTCTAATCCTTCAGGTACTTTGCCAAGGTATAATCAATGGCATAATAATAATATTAGAATTTCAGATAGATACGTAGAAGATGGTTCATATTTCCGTATTCAAAATATTTCTTTAGGATATAATTTGCCCAAATCTATCATTAATAAAGCAAAAGTAGCTAGTGCAAGATTATATGTATCCGCACAAAATATAAAGACATTTACAAAGTATAGCGGTTACGATCCTGAATTAGGTGCATACAATAACAACGCACGTCTAATGAATATAGATAATGGACATTACCCAAATCCTAAAACAGTTGTTGTAGGAGCAAATATTGAATTTTAATTACACAATTAAAAAAATGAAAATGAAAAAGATACTAATATATTTTACAGCATTTGCAACACTATCTGTTGTTACATCTTGCAAAAAAACTTTTCTTGAAGTAGCTTCGGAGACACAACCAACAGAAGATAACTATTACATAAATGCAGAGCAGGTAAATGGTGGTACTGGAATGTTGTACAATTCTGTTTGGAACAACTGGTTTGACAAAGCCTTTATTTCTGTTGGTGACGTATTGGGTGGTACCGTAACCGGTGCGCAAGGAAATACGCAATACAATTCATTTTATAATTTTAATATTCAAAGTACAGATGGGTTGGTATTTGATACTTGGAACTCTTGTTACAAAGCCGCAGGTAATGCATCTGCGCTTATTAGTTTATTTGAAAGAAAAAAAATAAAATTAGGGGAACAAGAATTTTTAAATGTTGGTATTGCCGAAGCAAAATTTATAAGAGCATTTGCCTATTTCTACATAGCACGTACTTTTAAAGACGCACCTATCGTTGCAGACCCTAATAAACTTACAGAGCCTGATGGTTATTTAGTACCACGCTACATACAAAAAGATGTTTTAAGATTTGCTATTGAAGATTTAAAAGTAGCTGAGGTAGGTTTACCCGAAGTTTCTTTTCAAGATGGGCGTGTTACTAAATATGCAGCAAAAGGATTGATGGCGAAAGTTTATTTGTATATGAAAGATTATACAAATGCAAAAGCAAAGTCTAAGGAAGTAATTGATTATGCAACTGCAAATCCTGGTAGGTTGGGATTAAATCCTGATTTTTTAGGAATGTTTACTTCATCTGTAAAAGCAAATGAAAGCAATAAAGAAAATTTATTTTCATTAAGGTGGCTTACTGCCATGAGTTGGAATGGTGGAAATAGGTACCAATTGTATGTAGGGCCACAGCCTTTACTAAAACCTAAGCCTACTTCGGGTAATGGTTATTCAGCAGTTGTGCCTTCTTTAGATATGTTGAATCCTAGTACAGGTTATTATGTTGGAGATAATAGGCGTCAATGGTCGGTGATGGAACATGGATTTTATAAAAATGATTGGATAAATGAAAACTTTCCTTCAGGCTTTAGGTATGATACCACCACCACTAATACGGATGATTTTAAAATAAAAACTGGTACTCGTGCTAGTATTTTAAAATACATTGTAGGTCCTAATAGAGCAAATGAGCCTGTAAATACAAACTCTCATAGCCAAATTTGTACCTTTATATTAAGGTATGCAGATGTACTGTTGATATATGCGGAAGCTACAATGGGTAGTGCCGGTAGTACAAGCGATGCTAGTGCACTTGCAGCATTTAATGCCGTACATGTTCGTGCAGGTTTAGCGCCTGTTGCAAGTATAACAATAGATGCATTGTTGCGTGAAAGAAAATTAGAGTTTGCTTTTGAAGGTGATTATTGGTTTGATATGCAACGCCAAGGATTTACCAAAGCCAAGCAAATGATAGAAGCACAAGAAAGAGGTACGTATAACGCAAACAAAGTTTTGAATTCTTTTCATGCTACTATTACTTCTGAAAGCCAGCTATATTTACCAATACCACAATCAGAAACAGTGGCAAACCCAAAATTATTGGAGCCAGCAATACCATATTATTAATAGTTTAAATAATTAAAAAATAAAATCATGAAAAAAAATTTAATTTTTCTTTCGGTATTAGCAATAGCCATAACGCTATTTGTATCTTGCCGCAAAGAAGTAAAATCAGTTATCGATGCTAGCGATAGCCCAACTGCCATCTCAATTTCGCCTGCTTCTGCCGCTGGAAATACTGTAGTAACACTTTCAGGCACAGGTTTAGGAGATATCACTAAAATTGTTTTTGAAAAAGATAATGTTCCTGCAACTTTCAATCCTGTATTAAATACGGCAGACGCACTTATTTTTAGAGTGCCAGATACAGCAAGTGGTGGTCCACAAAAAATTATTTTTACCAATAGATTGGGCAAAACCTTTACTACCGATTTTAACGTAATTGCTCTACCCTTGGTGAACGAAATTTCTAACTATAATTTTCAAGCTGGTACAGTACTAACGCTTACAGGCGTAAATTTAGAAGCGGTAAACAAAGTTGTTTTAACCGCAAGTCCTTCGACTGATGTAACCATTGTTTCTAAATCGAAAAAACAACTTGTTCTTTCTATGCCTGTAACAGCACTGTTCAGGTCAAAACTCGATATCAGCAACACTACCGGAACAATTACCACTTCCCAAGAATTTGTGAGTTTAGCAAATAACTTTAAATTTTTCTCAGAAGGATATGATAATGGTGAGCAAGACGCTTCATGGGGCGATGCCGGTTTTATATCTTCCACTATTTCTAAGTCTGGCACAAAGTCATTTGGTAAAAACTTTCAAGCAGGTAACTGGCATCAAATGGGTTTTGGATGGAATAATATTTCAAACAATGGTTATACCTTTTTAAGCTTTTATATGAAAGGAGGTACAAAAGATATTGATTTTTGGATATTCACAAATCAAACACCGGGAGGGAACGGACCTTATGCTAATGACAATCAAAAAATAAGGGTACCTGCAAATGTTTGGACATATTTTAGAATACCTATTGCTAATGTAAATCTTTGGGCTGGCGGTACACAATTTAACCAAATTGGATGGCGCTTGCAAGGTCCTGATGGAGGCGACGAAAAAATTTACTTAGATGACGTAATGTTGGTTAAATAATATTTTTTGTTTTGGTATACCGGCTCATCTTAAATGTATTAATTTGAACCGGTATTTTTATTTCATACCTTATCTTTTTTTGCTATATGCATTTTAAAAAAATTATCGCACTCTCATTTTTTACAACTCTATCTGTTTTTGCATGTAGCCAAAATAACTATGTACAAACTGCTAATGGGAAATTTACACTTAACAATAAGCCACTGTATTATATAGGTACAAATTATTGGTATGGAGGATTATTGGGAAATACTGCACAAGGAAAAGTACGTTTGCAAAATGAATTAAATTTTTTGAATAAGCATGGTGTAACCAATGTAAGGGTAATGGTAGGTGCAGAAGGAAGTGGACTCATTAATGGCGTGCAAAGAGTAGAACCTCCTTTGCAACCAACACAAGGCGTATTTAATAAAGCCATGCTTAATGGGTTGGATTATTTGTTAGTGGAGTTGGGTAAAAGAAACATGAAAGCGGTATTGTTTTTAAGTAATAATTGGGAGTGGAGTGGTGGCTTTTTACAGTATTTAAATTGGAATG
>JAYSWO010000366.1:0-3643 GCA_043717975.1 Ferruginibacter sp.
GGTTCACAATTTTTTTTGCCGAAAAGACGGGAAGACGTTTTTTTTAATTAAGGCGAAAAGTTAAAAGCTTCGCTTTTTTTCACTTCAATATTCATCGCAGCTTGGTCTTTGACTAGCTACGAACAGATTAATACATGTTTCTTAAAACTTGCAATAATCTCTCATTCTCCTCCTCACTTCCCACCGTTATTCTCAAACAATTTTTTACCACACTGTTTCTATTTCTTGTAATTACTTTCGCTGTTACCAACATTTCATACATCTTATTAGCATCATCCACTTCAACCAAAATAAAATTAGCATCACTTGGGTAAATCTTTTTTACAATTGGTAATGCAGACAAATTTTTAATAAGTTTTTCTCTTTCTACTAAAATGATTTTTTTATTCTTTTCAAAATGATCAACTGCCAACAATGTTGTCAACGCTTCATCTTGATTGAGTTTGCTTATATTATAGGGTGGTTTTACCTTGTTGTACAAATCAATAATCGCCTTACTCGCATAAGCCGTACCAACCCTTGCTGCTGCTAGCCCCCATGCTTTGCTAAAGGTTTGAGAAATAATAATATTTGGGTATTGTGCCAGTTTTTTTATAAAAGAATCGGCATCGCTAAAGTCAATATAGGCTTCATCTATAAAAATAATACCATTAAAATTTTCAATGGTTTTTTCAATCTTATCGATATTATTTCCTGTAGGGTTATTGGGTGAACAAATAAAAATCAATTTTACATTTTCGTCTTTTAAATAATTTTCTAGTTTGTCAAAATTAATTTGAAAATTATCTGTTAATGGAATTTTTATCAACTCCACATCGTTTATACCTGCGCTCACATCATACATGCCATATGTAGGTGTAAACGTGAGAGCTTTATCTTTTCTAGGTTCACAAAATATTCTGTAAGCTAGGTCTATTACTTCATCGCTACCATTGCCTATAAATATATTTTCTTTAGGAATATTTTTTATTTCGCTTAATTGCTTTTTCAGTTCCAATTGTTTTGGATCAGGGTAGCGATTCAACAAGCCAAAAGGATTTTCATTGGCGTCTAAAAAGATGGCATCTGTTCCTTTGTATTCATCTCTTGCACTTGAGTATGGCTGCAAGGCAAGAATATTTTTGCGTACTAATTTTTCTAAGTTGAACATGTGTATTTGTCTTGTGTCTAAAATCTATAAATCTAATGTCTAATTCTCTAATCTCACACTCACCGCATTCTTGTGCGCCCACAAACCCTCTGCTTCCGCCATCAACTCTACCGATGGACCAATATTTTGCAAACCTTCTTTGCTCACTTCTTGCACCGTTATTTTCTTTACAAAACTATCTAGTGATACACCGCTATAATTTCGTGCATAACCATTTGTTGGCAGAGTGTGATTGGTACCGCTAGCATAATCACCAACAGATTCGCAACTATAATTTCCTAAAAATATGGAGCCCGCATTTGTAATCTGTGAAACAAAATTTTTCGAATTTTCTAGGGCCATTATCAAATGCTCAGGTGCATACAAATTACTAAAGGCTATACATTCTTCAATATCATTTAGCAAAATGGCGCTACTATTTTTTATTGCTTTGGCAGCTATTTCTTTTCTAGGTAATGCTTCTAATTGTGTTGAAATTTCAAGCAATGTATCGTCAATTATCTTTTCATTATTGCTAAGCAATATTACTTGGCTATCTGCACCATGTTCAGCTTGCGATAATAAATCTGCAGCTACAAAAATAGGATTACAACTTTCATCTGCTATTACCAATACTTCACTTGGCCCAGCTGGCATATCAATAGCTACACCAAAATTTTGTGCCATTTGTTTTGCTGCAGTTACATATTGGTTACCTGGTCCAAATATTTTATTTACTTGTGCAATGGTTTCTGTGCCAAAAGTCATGGCAGCAATGGCTTGTATGCCACCAATGGCATATATTTTTGTAATACCCACCAATGCTGCTGTGTAGAGTATGGCCGCATTTATTTTTCCTTCCTTATTGGGTGGGGTGCACAAAATGATTTCTCTGCATCCTGCAAGTACAGCAGGTACTCCAAGCATTAGCACAGTAGAAAATAGAGGAGCGCTACCACCCGGAATATAAATGCCTACAGTTTCAATGGCTCTGTTTTCTCTCCAACAAACCACACCCTTCGTTGTTTCTATTTTTTCTACAGATTGTTTTTGTGCTTCATGAAATTTACTGATATTATTTTTGGCTAATTGTATAGCCGCCTTCAATTCATCGGATAACTGCGATGCTGCATTTTTAATATCATCTTCCCTTACGGTTAAACTTATTAGATCTACCTTATCAAATGTTTTGCAGTATTTCAATACCGCTCTATCGCCGTTTATTTTTACTTCCTCAAAAACGGTATTTACCAATTCAGTCAACGATGCTTTTTCTGCTGTTGGTCTTGTGGTTATTGCGCTCCATAAGTTCCTTTCGGGTAATATTATTTTTTGCATTTATTATTTTTGTTTCACGCAAAGAAGCAAAGAGTGCTAAGTGCGCAAAGTTTAATGTATATATATAGTTTATTCTTTTTTAAAGTAAAGAAAGGTTAAGATGTTACATTTCTTTGTGCCCTTTACTTTACTTATTTACTTTGCGTGAAACCTATCACAAAATCATCTTCTCAATCGGTATCACCAATATTCCTTCTGCACCCAATTCCTTCAATTTATCTATCACTTCCCAAAATTCATCTTCTTTAACTACAGAATGTATGCTGCTCCAGCCTGCTTCTGCAAGTGGTAAAACGGTAGGAGATTTAGCACCAGGCAATAATGCAGAAATAGCAGTAATTGCTGTGTTTGGCGCATTTAATAAAATGTATTTGTTTTCAGATGAGGCTTGTACAGCTTTTATTCTAAACAACAGTTTGTCTAAAATGGCTTGCTTATCTGCCTTCAAACTTTTATTGGCTATTAAAACGGCTTTACTCGTTTTTACTATTTCCACTTCTTTCAACCCATTCATTAAAAGGGTACTACCTGTACTCACAATATCAAAAATACCATCAGCCAAGCCAATACCAGGTGCTATTTCCACGCTGCCACCTATTTCTTCTATTTCCGCTATAATATTATTTTCTTTAAAATACTTTTGTAAAATTTTTGGGTAACTCGTTGCCACTTTTTTATTATTAAAAAAACCAATTCCGGTATAGTTTTCATCTTTGGGTATGGCAAGCGATAGTTTGCAACCTGCAAAACCCAAGTTTTCTACTGTAAGCACATTCTTATCTTTTTCCCATACTTCATTTTCGCCCAGTATGCCTATATCTGCAACTCCTTGCTCTACATATTGAGGTATATCATCGTCTCTCAAAAACAATACTTGTATAGGGAAATTGGCTGCAGCGGTTATCAATTTTCTATCTCCATTGGGTAGTTTTATGCCGCATTCTTTTAAAAGCTCTAACGATTTTTCAGATAACCTTCCACTTTTTTGAATGGCAATTTTTAATGTATTCATTTTTTCTTTTTCGTGTCTGAATAAAAGAAGGAGTGTGGTTACAAACAAAAACCCCGTCTGTTACTCAGACGGGGTTTTGAAATATTTTGTAGTTTACATATATCATTAACACCTAGCCTGAGGGCAAGTATGGCAATGATGATGGTGTAAAGTTATTGTGTACA
>JAYSWO010000367.1:0-9126 GCA_043717975.1 Ferruginibacter sp.
AATGGTGTCCCTATCACCAGCTCTTTATTTTTTATAGACAATTTTACTCCTCCGTCAAACCTCATGGCAATTACATTTGGATTTCCACCAGGTTTTACAATAAAATCATATTTTAATTTTTCTCCATTGCTGTAATAGCGCACATCAATATTAGGATAAACATTTTTGTATGTAATTGCTGTGTATATATTACAACGAGAGGCCCATTTAGATTCATCATTTCCTATAAAATAATTATTGTAGCTAGGTAATGGTTTATCGGGAATTCTATCAGGATTATTAGCAGCACCAAGAAAACTTACATTATAGGCAAATGAATGAACAACTAATTTATCTGGTAAAGTTTCTTTAGGGTTTTTAATGGAATGCCCATGGGTAATTTCAGATAGCTTATTCATATCTGATGGGTTGTGAAGCAAAACAGTATACCCTTTATTTTCTAAGAAAAAAGCACCTGCCCTAAAGTCGGTTTTATAATTTATTTTGCTATTCCATTGCCCTTTATTTTCCACAAACTCCATTTGTGCCGATGCGTTTTCAACAAGAAAAAACATAGCAACGATGCTTATGACTGTATATGAAAACCTACCTTTCAAAATATAATAATTTTTATTTTTTACAATTTAGTTAAATAAACGAAAACAAGTACAAATACGATTTCTGATCTTATTATTATGTAACTATTTAACTAAACTTTTTATAATCTTGCATAGTAAATAACAATGATTCCTATTTCATCTATAATGCAGCATCCAATATTTTAATACTTGTTCTATGACTGGCAATACAATCAATCGTTTATCGTAACAATGAAATATCGCCCGTTCTTCTTGCTTTTTGTCCGTCCACAAACTCTACATCCAGTGTATAAGTATAAACATCCATGGGCTGTAATTTTCCTTTATAAAACCCATCCCATCCTACTTTTTTATCGGTGGACTTAAAAATAACTTCCCCCCATCTATTATAAATGCGCCAATCCATTTTTCCAATGCCAAAACCACGTACATATACTACACTATTCGTACCAAATTTGCCAGGTGTAAATGCATTGGGCATATCTAGCAATTGGCTTGCTATTACTAATACCGGCTCTACAATAGTTTGTGCACAAACAGATGTATTAAATGCTGTAAGAGATACATTATAAATACCTTTTTTAGCATACATATGTGTAGGTTCAAATAAAGTGGAAGTAGATGTATCTCCGAAGTTCCATAAATATGCAGTAGCAAAGCTTGATAAATTAATAAATTTTACTAGCTCTTCTGCCTCTATAGGTTTTGGATTCCAATCAAACTTTGCAATGGGAGATTGTAATACAGAAAAATTAAAATAAGCAGATGTGTCAGTCAAATTACAAGTAGCCGCATTTCTTGCAATTAATCTATATTTATAAGTACCCTCATTTGCAAAAGTAAAAGTTGGTGTAAAGTCTGTAGATGTACCAATGATGTTTCCTGTAGCAGCATTTACAAATTCCCATAAATAGGTTACCCCATTTAAAGAATTATTTTGAAAAGTAGGTGTGTAAGGAGAACATCCTCCAGAAAGTTGAGCTGGTATGGCTTTTACATTTGTAATGATGATTACTTTTTGTGTGTCTGTTTTTGGCGTGTTACAAAAACGCTGATCTATGGCTGTAAGTTTTACAAAATACGTACCTGGGTCAGGGAAGGTATGTATCCGAACAGGTGTTTTATTGGCTGTATCCTTTGGAGAACCATCATCATAATCCCATACAAAAGATTTTGAATTAAAAACAGTAGCATCACTTGGAAAAGAAATATTTGTAAACTCGTATGTTGTACTATTGCATAAACCAATTTTTTGAAAAGTAAATTTAGGTGTAACCACTCTATCTGCTATTTCTATATTTATGTAAGATGTATCTCTAATATTGCATGTACTAGAGTCTTCAGAAATAAGCCTTACTTTATAAATGCCAACTGCATTATATAGATGAGAAGTATCTGCGTGTAGAGTAGTAACAAAAGTGCTGTCTGGATATGCAATTACATCAAAATTCCAAAAATATTTTACTCCTTTTTGCAAAGTATCTCTAAAACTCACCAACACAGGTGAACAACCCAATGTATCGTTCAATACTCCTGCAATAGATGACTGTATAGTGGTGGCTACACCTGCAAAATTCATATCTATTTTTACAGCTGCTAAATTACAGTTAGAGCTATAGTTGCTATCTGACCAAGGTAAGTTTGGGCTAGGTGGTAGTGGATATGTTGGAAAAGTAGTACCAGTAAATGATCCAGAACAATTCGCACACATAGCTTGATAAATTACTCCATTGGCATCAAATCTACTTGTACCGCCATCTACATGATCTCCGACTCCTCCATCTTGTCCAAAATGCGAACCAAATAATTGAGATTGCGCATCTTTTCTCAATACAAAAAAATAAAAATCTGACCCGTCAGCTGCAGGTAAATTTGGTATTTGATCTACCTCTGCCATGCCGCTTGTACCGCTATTTGAATAGCCTCCATTTACACCTCCTCCCCAACCCGATACATATACATTCTCACAACGATCTACTAGAAAAGCAATTGGTGAAATATTTGGTACGGCATCAGTAGTGCCAAAATTTGTAGAGTAAACATAGGCAGATAAATCAGGTTGTAACTTTGCTATAAATTGTTTTGAATTGGGTACACTATAAATTACATTCGAGGTAATCGGCCATACACCTGTAGTTGTGCCCATAATGTATGGGTATCCGTATTTATCAAATTTTAAACCATATACTGCATCTACTTCAGATGTACCAATATAAGTTGTTTTAATTACAGATGTCCCATTTGGTTGGAGTTCAGTAACAAAACCATCTATCCTACCCAAAAAATTTGGATGTATTGCACCAATCGTATTACCAAGTAAATTGTTACTCTTTGTAGCTCCCCCTACATACAAATTATTGGTAATTGGATTTACAGCTGCTACAAAACATGCATCATCTTCATTGCCTCCAAAATAAGTAGAAAAAATAAATGAATTCAAATTTGGTGTTAGTTTCATAATAACTCCATCTTGTAAGCCACCGCCAAATGCAGGCTGTAAAGCGGCGGAAGTTGGAAAATTATTTGATTGAGTGCAGGAAGCTACAATTACATTGTTTGTTGCATCCAAAATAACTTCACTCCTCGCATCATCTCCATAATTTCTTCTCAAACTTGTATCACCAAATACATTTTGATCTTGTTTGTCCTTAATATTTACACCATCATCTCCACTACCTCCAATTTTTGCAGAACCCAATATGGCTGTACCTGTTGTATTTAATTTTGTAATAATCATATCGTACCCAGCTCCTGTAGAAGGGACAGTAGTAAGCAATGGGTAATTTGGAGAATTACTTCTTCCTGCAATAATTAAATTTCCAGCTGCATCAGCAATCATGCTATGAGGCTGTTCCTCATTTGCTCCTCCTATGTATGTAGCGTACAATCTTAATCTACCATTTGAAGAAAATTTAAAAATGCTTATATCATAATCTCCACCTGCAAATTGTGTTTGATATGCCCCCGTAGTAGTAGGATAACGACTATCAAATGCAATACCACCTGCAAAAAAACTCCCATCCGCTCCAGGTGTAGCAGTGTATCCCCAATTATCTGCGGTACTTCCAGTAAAAGATGAAAAAATTAATTGCGGATCTATTATCAATGTAGCAGTTGGGTCATACTTACTTATAGCAAAACTTACTACATTATCTCTAATCTTATATTTTGTAACCACATCGGCTTTGGTGTTCGCATTTGATTGGTAAGAATAAGGCTCCAATTCAGTAACATCTCCTACCGAAGTTCCTATTATTAATGCCTTGTTTTTTATAGATAATTTTACACCCCCATCATATCTCAAAGCTATAGCAGCAGGGTTTCCACCAGGGTGTACAATAAAATCGTATTTTAATTTATTTTGTGTGCTGTAATATCGTACATCAATATTTGGGTAAATGTTTTTATACGTTACGGCATTATAAATTTTACAATCGCCCGCCCATTTGCTTTTATCATTCCCTAAAAAATAATTGTTGTAAGTAGGCAAAGGTTTGTCTGGAATACGTTCAGGATTTGTTGTAGCTCCTAAAAAAGAAACATTGTATGCAAAGGAATTAAATACAAAATCTTTTAAAACCGGTAGTTTAGGAGATTTTTTTGAATGAATGCCGTGTTTTATTTCTGAAAGCGTTTTTACATCCTCAGGTTTATTTAGCAATACGGTAAACCCATTTTTTTCTAAAAAAAAAGCACCAGTATTAAAATCGCCTTTATAATTTACACGGGTATCCCACTGCCCTTTATTTTGTACAAATTCCATTTGTGCAAATGCATTTGTTCCTAAAAGAAAAGTAATATTTAGAAATAGAAACCTAAAAATTATAGTAGAAATGGAATGCAAGGATAAATTTTTGTTTACAATTTACGCATTTAAATGAAAATTGCACAATATTGTACTTTACGTTGCCAAAATTTGAACTTTTTCAAGTATTGGCTGTTTGCTAACTGCTCTTTGCCAACTCAAAACTGCTTAAGCAATCTTACTCCACTTTGTCTTACCTTTTTGTGAAACCAAATAATCTTTCACAGGTACATTTTCAGGCAATTCAATATCAGGATCATGCTGCAATATTTTTTCCACCACATCTCTAGCCACTTCCAGCATGGCTTTATCATTTACAATACTCGCTAGTTTAAAATTTAGTACACCGCTTTGTTTGGTACCTTCAATTTCTCCCGGACCTCGCAGTTCAAGATCTTTTTCTGAAATTAAAAAACCATCATTGGTGGCTACCATTATTTTCATGCGTTCTCTTCCATCGTTCGATAATTTTCTTCCTGTTAATAATACACAATAACTTTTATCTGCTCCACGCCCTACACGCCCTCGAAGCTGGTGTAATTGTGATAAACCAAATCGCTCTGCACTTTCTATAACCATTACCGATGCGTTAGGCACATTTACACCTACTTCTATAACCGTGGTACTCACCATTATATTTGTTTCCCCTTTTACAAAACGTTGCATGTTGGTTTCTTTTACTGCAGGGTCTTGCTTACCATGCACCATGCTTATCCAATATTTTGGTTCGGGAAAAAATGATTTTATTTCTTCATAACCCTTCATCAAATTTTCAAAATCAAGTGTACTACTTTCTTCTATTAAAGGGTAAACAATATACACTTGCCTGCCTTGTGCAATTTCTGTTTTTATAAAATCCATTACCTGCGGTCTAGCACTTTCGTTTCTATGAATAGTTTCTATGGGCTTTCTGCCAGGTGGCAATTCGTCCATTACACTATAATCTAAATCGCCATAGGCAGTAAGTGCCAATGTACGTGGTATGGGCGTTGCGGTCATTACAAGCACATGCGGTGGTATGTTATTTTTATCTCTTAATTGTGCTCGTTGTGCTACACCAAACTTATGTTGTTCATCTATTATTGCTAGCCCAAGGTTTTTAAAATTTACTTTTGTTTCTATTACAGCGTGTGTACCTATTAAAAAATGTGCTGTACCATCTTCTGCATCTTTTAAAATTTCTCTACGAGCTTTTGTTTTTACAGAACCCGTGAGTAAATGTAATTTTACTGGCATATCTTTTAGCATATCGCTAATGTTTATAAAATGCTGTGTAGCCAATATTTCTGTAGGTGCCATAAGCACAGATTGAAAACCATTATCCGCAGCTATCAACATACAAAGCAATGCCACCATGGTTTTTCCACTGCCTACATCGCCTTGTAATAACCTACTCATTTGTCTGCCACTGCCAGTATCTTTTCGTATTTCTTTTAGCACTCTTTTTTGTGCACCAGTAAGTGTAAAGGGTAAATAATTATTGTAAAAATTGTTGAATAATTCACCTACAGATTCAAACACATTGCCCTTGCTAAAACGATGCCGTTGCATACGGGTAATTTGCATGCGCATTTGTGCAAAAAACAATTCTTCAAATTTTAAACGGCGCAGTGCATGTTGGTAATGTTTTTCGGTAGCAGGAAAATGAATTTGCTTGTATGCCTCATATCTTCGCATGAGTTTGTATTCCGTAATAGTAGCTTCAGGCAAGTTTTCTGGCAAATCTTTTTCTGTAATTTTTAAAAAAAGTTCTGTCGTAAATTTTCCAAATACATTTCCAGTAATACCCCTTGCTTTTAATTTTTCTGTAGAAGGGTAAATAGGCTCCAAAGTTGCTTTTCCTTGCATTTTTTGAGGAGAAAAGTTTTCAATTTCAGGGTGCGCTATTTGTGGCGTACCCATAAAAAAACCAAGCTTACCAAACACCAAATATTGATGCCCTACATGCATTATTTTTTCTACATAGTTTATTCCTTGAAACCACACCAAATCTATTGTGGCCGAACCATCTTTTAATTTTCCTACCAATCTTTTCCCTCTGCCCTCACCCATTAAATCTAGGCTCAATAATTTACCTGCTACATAAGCATATTCATCATGTTGATTAAGCGAAGCAATGGCATCTACCTGTGTTTTGTCTATATGCCTAAAGGGAAAATGATTAAGCAAATCATTAAAGGTATGTATGTTCAAATCTTTGCGCAGCATATCGCCCCGCTGTGCGGATATGCCAGTGAGGTATTCTATGGGTGTTTGTAATATGTTGTTTTGTGGGTTGATGATGCAAATATAAAGAGAGCAGTTTGCAGTTGACATACAGCAGTTGCCAAAATTTACAATTATTGAGAACTCATTTTTTTTGTGAATCTAATTAAGAAAATTCAAAACTCATTTGAACCAAACCCTTTTGTTTAACGTAAATTTGAGATATACTTAATTGATTGTTAAGCATACTTACATTACTTTTAAAAAAAATAAGTTCTGTAAGCTTATCTCTCCAAAAACAAACCAGCACTAATTATGCATAAAATCCCTGTTTTACTAGCTGCAATACTATTTTTTTCTTTTAGTGCTTTTAGCCAAACAACTACTATTACAGGTACATTAAACGATGGTTCAGAAAAAAAACCAGTGTATAATTCAGTAGTGGCTTTGCTTACACCTGTTGACTCGTTTTTATACAAATTTACCCGTACGGATGCTAGTGGAAATTTTACCATAAAAAATGCTGCCCCTGGTAATTATATTTTAATGACAGCACATGCACTCTATGCAGATTATACAGATAGCATATATATAAAAGATACAGAAACAAATTTGGGCTCAATTTCACTTATCAATAAAAGTAAATTATTGCAAGATGTTATTGTAAAATCGGGCTCTGCCATACGCATAAAAGGCGATACTACTATTTACACAGCCGATAGCTTTAAGGTAAGTGCCAACGCCAATGTGGCAGAGTTGCTAAAAAAACTACCCGGCATACAAGTAGATAAAAATGGGGAAATAAAAGCCATGGGCGAAAAAGTAACCAAAGTATTGGTGGATGGAGAAGAATTTTTTGGTGACGACCCAGGCATGGCTGTAAAAAATTTAAGAGCCGATGCTGTAAAAGAAGTACAAGTGTTTGACAAAAAAAGTGACCAAGCAGAATTTACAGGCATAGATGATGGTGATACAAAAAAGACAATAAATTTAAAATTAAAAGACAATAAAAAAACCGGCTACTTTGGAAAAATAGATGCCTCAGGCGGACCTCAAAAAATTATTGATGATAGATACAATACCAATTTGCTTTTTAGCAACTTTAAAGGCAAAAGAAAATTATCTGCATTTGTATTAAATGGCAATACAGGGCAAGATAGACTTAGCTGGCAAGACAGTGAAAAATTTGGTGGTGAAAATGATAATATAAGCATGAGTATGGACGATGATGGCGAAGTAAGTTATCAGTGGACCGGAGGCAATAATGATGATGAACCTTACGTAGATACTGAAAATGGATTTATACGAAATACAAATGCTGGACTTCAATACAGTAATAAGTGGAATGATAAACAAACATTAAACCTTACACCAAAATACAATAGCCAAATTTACAACAATACCAATACTAGGTTTACCCAAACACAATTTGGCGATAGTGTGTTAAATGAAAATGCCAATACAGCTATAAATGTAAACCGTAGTAATTTTAAATTTAGTGCTTCTTACGATGTAAAATTAGATTCTAACAATACCATAAAATTTACAACCAAAGCAAATTTTTATAATACCATAAGCACCGAAGTAGAAAATACATTTACAAGTGGAGCAAAAGGGATATTAAAAAATTCATCGGATAGAATTACGAATACAAACAGCAATAAAGAATCTTATTTTGGCAGCATACTATTTAAACATAGGTTTAAAAAAGCACGTCGCACATTTTCGATAAATAGCAGCTGGAACACTTTAAATACAGAGGGTACTGTCTTATTAAAATCTAACAATATTACTTTCAAAAATGGAACAACTTCATCTATCCAAGATTTAAACCAAAATAGAATATCCGATAGAACAAACCAAAGTTTTTCAACTAATATTGTTTATACAGAGCCATTAACTAAAAAGCATTCTTTAGAGCTAGCACACCAAATTACATCTAATAAAGGTTCCAACGACCAACTGACGTATAGTTATTCTGATTTAACTGATAAGTATGATCTTGTTGTGGACTCACTATCTAATCAATTTCAGCAGGTCATTACCATAAATAAACCTAGCCTAAAAATAAATTACAACTCAAAAAAAATAAAATACAGTTTTGGTAGTGGATTTGGGTTTACAAATTTTGATCTTGTGGATAAATCTTTCAACAAAGATTATAAAAGAAATTTTACCAATTTTTTCCCCGCTGCAAGTTTTACATATTCATATAAAAGTAATCATAGCCTACGTTTAAATTATAATGGCAATACTAGTCAGCCAAGCCTTAATGACTTGCAGCCGTTAAGGAACAATGCCAATTTCTTTAATCAATTTATTGGCAACCCAAATTTGAAACCCTCATTTACCAATAGTTTTAGAGTATCGCATAACAGTTATAATTTCTTAAAAGAATTAAACACGTATCAATCTTTCAGTATTAGAACGGTAAGCAATGCCATATCATATAGCAGAATAAGTGATCTCGATAGCGGTAAAACAACCACCAAACCAATAAATACCAATGGGAATATTTCACTAAATTTTTATGGTGGT
>JAYSWO010000368.1:0-3630 GCA_043717975.1 Ferruginibacter sp.
GGAATTGAGAAATGGATACCAATTTGTATCTGCACCTCCAATTCCTATATTTGCTCTTACACCTATATCTTCCGGAATGCCCACCAACACATACTTTGCAGAAGACTGTTCTAAAACGTTGGGCCACTCTCCTACTTTGGTGGTTTGAATACGCTCGCCCAATTTAGTTTCAAATCGTCGGGGATTGGTAAGGGAGATTAACTCCTTTTTGCCATAAAATTTAAAGTGCTTCATATTGAATTAATTTAGAAAAGGATAAATGCGTTTGGAACATAAATTTATGGTGAAAATGTTACAAATAACAATAAAATTATACGGGTAAAGATGAATATATTGTTTTGTATTTATTTAGCGAAGAACATTTTTTGCCAAGAAGACATTTTTTGCCAAGAAGACATTTTTTTGCCAAGAAGATTTTTTTGGCCAAGAAGACGGGAAGGCGTTTAATTTTAGTCTTATTATTAATATTTACTACTTTTTAAAAAAGAAAAGGCGGGAAGGAAAATGCTACGCATTTTTGAGAACAATTAAACAAAGAGATGTAAAGGTTTAGAGAACTTTGAACCTTCAACTTTCAACCTTCAACTTTCAACCTTCAACTTTCAACCTTCAACTTTCAACCTTCAACCTTCAACTATTTTCAACAACCTTCAACCTTCACACCCACCTCCCCTTCACCATCACCCTATCAATATTATTCATGCTAAAGTTGTAAAACAAATAAGCGATAGAAGGTATCTTTTTTGTAAATATTAAATCTGCTCTTTTGCCAATCATGATAGAACCAGTTTCTTTTTCAACTTCCATAGCATATGCTCCGTTTATGGTGGCTGCATTTATAACTTCTTCTGGTAGCATTTTCATTTGTATACAACTGAGTGCAGCTACAAAATTCATATTACCACTTGGCGATGAGCCAGGATTGAAATCAGAAGCCAATGTAACAGCCGCTCCTGCTTGTATGAGCGCACGTGCAGGTTGCATAGGCATACGCAGAAAAAATGCTGCAGTCGGCAATAAGGTTGCAGCTCCATTATATTTACCCAATAATTCAATATCACTTTCGTTTAAAGTTTCTAAATGATCTAAAGAAATAGCGTTGTTTGCTATACCAACTTCAATACCCCCAATACTGCTGAGCTGGTTTACATGCAATTTTGGTTTTAATCCATGTGCCAGTCCGGCCTTACAAATTTCATCCATTTCTTCTGGCGAAAAAAAACCTGTTTCACAAAACACATCTATAAAATCTGCTAATTTTTCTTTAGCAATGATGGGTAACATTTCATTTTTTATTACATCAATATACCCTCTGTGATTTTCTTTGTACGTCAATGGATAAGTGTGTGCCGCAAGAAATGTTGCTTTGATTAACACATCACTATTTTCTTTCAATCGCTTTATAACACGAAGCATTTTTATTTCCCCATCCACACTCAAGCCATATCCGCTTTTTATTTCTATGGCTCCTGTGCCAAGTTTTGCAAGTTCATTCAATCTTGCAAGCGCACTTTCATACAATGCATCTTCAGTTGTTTCGTTTAATTTATTTGCTGAGTTTAAAATACCACCACCTTTTGCAGCTATTTGCGCATAGGTCAATCCATTTATTTTATCTACAAATTCATTTTCCCTGCTGCCTGCAAATACAATATGGGTATGGCTATCGCACCAAGTTGGCATTACAAATTGCCCACTTACATCTTGTATATTTTTGGGTAGTTGCGGTATTTTTATGGCTAGTTCATACATGTAGCCAAAGTCTGCAATCAATCCATCTTCTACTAATAAATACGCATCTTCTATTGTGGGAAGTTCGGCTAAAGAAGCACCTCTCAATTGTTCATTTGTTTGGCAAACGTTTATGAGTTGGGCGATGTTTATGAAAAGGGTTTGTTGGTGCATGGAAGAACTTTAAAAGCAAACAAAAAAGGTATCATACTAATTATTGGAAATTTCGGTAGTTAATCCTTCTTCACTTAAAATTGACTTTAATAAATTATCCGATGTAACAAATAAACTAACAATAGATGCCAATGATAGTGAAGTTGCAAGTTGAATAGAATCTAAAGTTCTTAAACCTGCTATGCTATATTTTGCAACTAAATTTTTAGCTTGTTCAATGATTATACTATCTGTGGCAATGAAAGTATATTTTTTTAAATCGTTATCAAATAATTGTAATGTCACTTTCGCCTCTGAAAGACTAATCTCTTTCGTTCTAACTTTTTTCCAGATAGACGAGGAGAATTCTATTTTTGTTATTTCAGATAAATATATATTGGAAACTTTTGTAGTAGCGAATATCTGCTCAATAAGATGCGTGTCAGCTTCTCTATGATAGAGCTTAAATAAAGAAGAAGTATCTAAAAATATTTTCATAATTCTAGTCTTCTTTCTTCAACAACTGTATCACTAAAAGAACCTTTAAAATTTTCTAAATTCTTCTGGCTTTTTGCAAATGAAAAATCTGACAAAGAAAGTCCCACACTTGATTCGTTTTGTACTTCCTCTAAAAAAGTAACAATAACTTTTACAGGAATATCTGAAGAATAGTCTTTATCAAGTTTTACATAACCATTTTGATATGTACCTACAACTGCTACCATAAGTGAGTATATTTTTACTAACCAAAGTTAGTAAATTTTATATGCATCCAAGCTAATTTTGAAAATTAAAGCTCATTTTTCTACAACCCCTCAAAGATCCCCTTACAAAATCCCTCCAACCCTGGATCCCTAGCCCCCATCAACAACAACAAACAATCATTCGTAATATGCATTCGCATTTCTTGCAATAAATTATTTCTATCTTCTACAAAGAAAGCATTTTTACCTAAAGCATTTATATCATCAATTAAATCATTGGCTGAAATATCTTTTACAGCCGTACCTCCAGCATAAAAAATTTCACTCATCCATATTTCATCTTGTAGGCGCAAGGCAGCTGCTATTTCTTTTACAAAATCATTTCTCAAAAACCGTGTTGGGCCATACCCATGTGGTTGAAACCATGCTATTACTTTTTTAGCTATTGGTTGGCAAGCCATAATAGAAGCTGCACACTTTGCAGGGTTGTGTGCATAATCATCTATTACTTTTATTCCGTTCTTTTCGCCAAGCAATTGATGCCTTCTATAAATACCTTCATACTCAACCAATCCCTTTGCACAATCTTCTAACGACACACCAATAATACTTGCTACAGCTGTTGCAGCCAATGCATTTTCCATATTATGTTTGCCAATCGTTTTTAATTTGAAAGGCACATCGTTTATGGTAAAACCAATATTCATCCCTTGTTGTGAAAGGTTTTTAGCCACAAAACCTGCTTCGTTTTCATCTGACGAAAAATCGTTGTCAATATTATTAGACAGTGTAGCCGATAATTTATTGGAACGGTTTACCACAAATGCACTTTTTGTATTTTTTCTAAATGTAGAAAAAATATCGAGCAATTCATCTATTTCTTGATGGTCTTTATCAATGTTGAGCAACAAGCCAATTTCAGGATGATACTTTACAATTGACCCATCACTTTCGTCGGCTTCAATAACAAGCCACTCTCCTTTTCCTACTTTTGCATTGCCAATCTTTCCTTCTTTTATAATACTTACCAAACCTGCCCCAC
>JAYSWO010000369.1:0-9084 GCA_043717975.1 Ferruginibacter sp.
AGTGCATTTATTGCTGATGCATTCGCTTTTAAAAGCTACATATACGAAGAGATTGATAGTATTGCAGAAGCTAAATCCGCTGCGGTAATGGCTAAAAGATTTTTCCCAAAAATTACCAAAGTTTATAAACGGTCTTTAATAAGGTATAGCCAAATAATAAACCAAATAGCACAGTTATATGTAAAACTGAAAGAGACAGATTCAGCATATTATTATAATAGCATGGCCTATGGTTTAGCTTTGGAAGATAAAACGCAGCGTGCTTTAAATATGTGTAATAGTACCTTTGGTAATATTTTTATGCTGCAGCATCAATATGATAGCGCTTTGTATTTTTTTAAAAAATCTAAAGAAGGTTGTTTATTAAACAGAAATTATGATATCATTTTGTGGAACACAGGCAGAGAAATAATTATTGCAAAAAACGATAATGCAACGGCTTATAAATTGTTAGTAAACGGTTTTGCACTTATAGACTCTTTAAAAATAAGTTCATTTTTTCAAAAACTTTTTTATAAGGATGCTTTAAGTGTTTTTGCTCAAAGTAAAAATGCACATGCTATAAGTATCATACAAGAAAGAATGATTGCATTGAATGCTTATGAAAGTAAAGATGGTAATAAATTAATACAAGACATATCACAAAAATATGTGGAGAGCGAAAATGCTTTATTGCGTTTACATGTAAAAGAACTAAATAGTAAAAGAACCATTACAACATTTCAAGTGCTTAGTATATTACTGTTAGCTAGCTTAGCGGTACTCACTTTTTATTTTTTGTATAGACGAAAGAAAAATAAATTGCTAGAATTTGTAGCACAGCAGCATGCAATTGAACAAGAGCGTATTCGCCTTGCACGGGAGCTCCACGATGGGTTGGGTAGTATGCTTAGTGGCATTAAGCATTCTTTTTCGTCTATTAAAAACAATATTCAATTAGATAATAAGCAGGTTGTAGATTTTGATGCTAGTATAGAAAAATTGAACATAAGCATAAAAGAGATAAGGAATATTTCGCATAGTATGATGGATGCAGATAGCTTGCTACAAAATGGATTGGTTAATGCTTTAAGAGATTATTGTAGTAGCCTAAATACAGTAGGGATTTTAAAAGTGAATTTTGAAGAACTAGCCTTAGAAAACATGGTTTTAAAAGATGAACAAACTTTTCATGTATTTAGAATTGTGCAAGAACTTTTACAAAATATTCTAAAGCATGCGCAAGCAACAGAAGTAATAGTACAAGTAAGTAAAAATGACAACGAACTTAGTATTACAGTAGAAGACAACGGGGTAGGGTATTATAACGCAAACACTAATGTAAAAAAAGGAATTGGCTTCAAAAACATTCAAGCTCGTCTAAAAATTATTAATGGCACAATAGATGTACAATCAACTATTGGTGAGGGTACCTCAATATATATACAATGCCCTATAGATTCACATAAATAAAAAAGAGATGCCATTAGCATCTCTTCTATTTATGAAAATAATTTAATTATATAATGGTAAATTTTATTATTATTTCTGTTTTTTCGCAATGAATACCATTTCTTGGTTCATATATTTTTAATACCACGGTTTCTTTGTTTGCTGCTGCTTTTTGATCGGTATTTCTCTTAAAGTTGTAAGTGCTTTTTAATTCTTTTCTTACTATTTCGCTAATATCAAAAGTGGCGGCTTGTTTTGCAATAATGATAATATCCTGTGTGTTTACATGAGCACTTAAATCTAGGTTATATGTTTTACCAGATTCTAAAGACACATGTAAGTTTACAATTTTTAATTCTTCTTTTACATTGGCATTTTCTTTTTTGCAAGAAAACAACATGCTCACTAATAAAAACACTGCTCCAAATAATTTTATCGACTTTATCATGTTAGTAAAACGGGGGTTTTGGTAGTTTGAATGCGGAAGTTACAAATTCTACATATTACAAAACACAATACTGTAAAACTTTTTTTATTTGTGGATAAACTTTAAATAATATTCATATGCGCAGCTTGTTTTATAAGCGAAGCGGTATTCTTTGCAGAAAACTTTAATAACAAACTTTTTCTATGTGTATCTACTGTGCTAACACTAATGCAAAGCTGGTTTGCTATTTCATTATTGGTATTGCCATCGGCTATCAGTTCAAGTACCTCTTTTTCTCTTCTGGTAATAATGGGTATGTCATTTTCTGTATCGGGTTTTCTTATAGCAATGGCAGCATCAAAACTTAAAAATTGTTTGCCTTGGTTTACGGTATGAATAGCTTCCATCAATTCTTGTTGTGATGCATTTTTTATAACATAACCGCTAGCACCATTTTGCATCATTTTTTCTATATAGCTCTGTTGGTTAAAAGTGCTTAATGCAATAATATGTATGCCTGCATATTTTTCTTTTACAAGCGCACATAAATCTATACCGCTTTTATCTGGTAAGTTTATATCCATCAAAATAATATCTGGTAGGTGATTTTGTAAAAATGCCAAACAGGCTGCTGCATTATTTGCATGCCCCATCCATTCCACATCTGGTTCATTTTGTAACAAGGAATGTATGCCTTCTATTACCATATAATGATCATCTACTGCAAATAGCTTTATCATGTTAAATATTTATTTCAATGTGAACTGATGTGCCCTTTCCATGCGCTGAATCGACATCTAATTTACCTTTTAAAAATTCTACTCTGTTGGTAATATTGCTCCAGCCTATACCCGAAGACTTGTTTATAACAGTAGTATCAAATCCTTTGCCATCATCCTCTACCGTTACAGATAATTGGTCATCACTTTTTGTAATTTGCACAATAGCATTTTTTGCTACAGCATGCTTCATCGTATTGTTGATAAGCTCTTGCACAATACGATAAATGGTTATGCTTATTGTTTGATCTAGTACCACGTTTTTAAGCCCAATAGATTGATATGAAATATGCAGAGCTCCAGACTGTTGTATATCATTACAAAAATCTTTTAGTGCAGTATCTAACCCAAATTTTACCAATGCTTCGGGCATCATATTGTGTGCCACACGGCGCATTTCTTTTATAGAACTGTCTAGCATATCCATGCTGCGTTCAAAGGCCTGTGCGTTGTTTGCTGTCATTACCATATTTCCTTTCATAGTGTTAAATGAGTATTTAATACCCGATAGCATACCACCTAAACCATCGTGTAGGTCTTTAGCTAAACGAGCTCTTTCTTGTTCTTCTCCTTTTAATACCGCTTCGGTAGCGGTTAGCTGTTGTTGTGTTTCTAGCTTAATAATTTGTTGTAATTGTAATTTTTGTTTGCTGCGATAATTAAAGTATAGTGATATAATAATGCCTAATAGAAGCAAAAGACCCGAAGCCAATAAATAGTTAAGTGTATTTTTTTGTTTTATTATATTTTGCTGCGAAAGCATTTCTAATTCTTTTTTTTGCGCTAGGTATTTTGCCTCTAGGTCATATACTTTTTTTTGGTTGTTAAGGTGCTGTATAGAGTCATTTAGTTTTACATATTGCTTCAAGTATGCAAAACTTTCTGTTATATTTCCCATATTTTCTTCCGCCACTACAAGGTCCATCAGGCTTAAAGTTTGTACTTGGTTAAATTTTAAATTTTTAGATAATTCTGTTGCTTGTTTCGAAAACTTTACGGCATTGCTATAATCTTTCTTTTTTAAATATGCATTGCCAATATTTTGTAAAACAAGGGCTTTGTCAAATTGTATATTTATACTTTCAAAAGATTGTAATGCATGGTTGTAATACAATATTGCTGAATCGTATTGCATCGTTTTATTGGTATAGTATAATCCCATAAAATTGTTAAAAATGCCAATGGCAAAGGTCATTTGTTGTTGGCTAGCAAGAGCAAGACCTTTTTGTGAAACCAACAAAAGGCTGTCGTAATTTTTAATATAATTATATGCTTCGCCTAATACAATCAACCCCCTAATTGAAAGAGCAGTATCTTTTGCTATTGCAGCAAGCCTATTTGTTTCCCTTGCATAAAAGAAAATTTTTGTTGTATCGCCAATATATTTATAAATGCCTGAAAGGTTGTAATAGGAATTGATTATTTTTAAATCAGCGCCGGTTTCCTTATAAATATTTGCAGCTTGCAGATAAAGCTCCACTGCAGAGTCATAGCTTTGTCGTCGTTGATAAATGGCAGCATACCTATTTATCAGATTAGCCTGTTGATTTTTTGATGCCTTATCGTTGTATGTGCTTATTAAACCGTAAGCCTTATCTAGAAGTAGTTTGCAGCTGTCTAATTTCATTTCATAAAAAAGCAAGCCAGCACGCAAGCCATACGCAATTGACAAACCAAGTGGATAATTTACTTTAGTGGATAGTGCTATTGTTGTTTCAATAATAGTAATTGCTTTATTAGGATCGGTAAATTGTATTTTTTCAGCATATTTAATAAGCCTATTTATTTTAGGCGTATCATCAGTTAAGACAGCAATTATTTTTTCTTCATCATGTATTGTAAGCGCTTGGCCGGATAATTCGACCATAAATATGAAAGAAAAAAATATCGAAAAAAAATATTTTAGCATGTGAGTAATTAAAATAAGCACACATTAAATGTATAATTTATAGTTGTGTTCAACGAAAACACTTTTTTTGTTCAAACATCAACTATCAGTACAAAAAATAACAACAATTAATTCGGTGTTGTAAAAGAACATCTTTCTATTTACATTCTTTATCCCCTTTTTACATGATTTTTTAAAGCTACAATCTTTTTCTAAAAAAAATCCCTTTTTTAGGGGAGTTGCATTTTTAATTAATGCTTTTACTTTTGAATTAATAATTTTTCATTTAAAACATAAAGTAAAATGTATGGGAAAGCTGTTACTAATAATTGTATTGCTGTTTTTATCCAATATTATTAATGCTCAAAATATTGGCATTGGTACATCCACACCTGCAGCTAAACTTGATGTGGCAGGAAGCAATGGATGGAATGTATCAGCCGGTGAAGGAGATGTACGAATTGGCAACCCATCTTATCGCTTAAAATTTGGAGTAGCATTAAGTGGCGGCGGGGCAGGCGCTGCAAATATTATGCAAGATGGGCAGCCTGGTGGTTTCAATGTATTATCGCTTGGGGCACAAGGCAACCAAGTTTTATTTGTAAATGGTGGTTCTGCTTCGGTTGGCGTAGGTACAACTTCTCCCAGTAGTTTGTTACAAGTAAATGGAACAACAACTACTAATAATATTATTTTAAATGGAACCGGTAATGGTAATGCAAATGACTTTTTAATTAAATCAAATGCCACGGGTTTGGTGACAGCACGCAAAGGGCATGGCGCATTGGCACTTAATTATCTTATATGCACAAGTGGTGTTTTTGCTGGACCTAATAACCAAGGCCCTATTAGTGATGCATGGATTGGCGAAATAAAATTATTCGCCGGTAATTATGCTCCGCTGGGATGGGCTTATTGCAACGGACAATTGTTATCAATAGCAGGTAACACAGCGTTGTTTTCCATCATTGGAACTTATTATGGAGGCAACGGTGTAAACAATTTTGCCTTACCAGATCTCCGAGGAGCAGTACCCCTTGGTTTTGGAACTCCTGCAGGCGGAGGCAATACATGGGACCAGGGAGAGCGAACGCAGTAAAAATATTAATATAACATCAACAAAAACTTGTAACAAAATAAATATGAAAAAAATATTTCTTCTGCTAGCAATCATTGTATCCTTAAAAATACAAGCCCAAAATGTAGCTATAAATAATGATGCTAGTTTGCCCGATAACAGTGCCATGCTCGATGTAAAAAGTTTAACAAAAGGTGTACTCATCCCTCGTATGAATACTGCCGCAGTTAATGGTATTTTAAATCCTGCAAAAGGTTTGTTGGTATTGGATACAGCAAAAAATCAATTGATGGTAAATATGGGAACGGCTGCTACACCAAACTGGCAAACGATTGTAGGCAAAAGTGGCTGGGGTTTATCTGGCAATGCGGGTACAGATTCTGCTACAAATTTTATTGGAACAACAGATACAAAACCTCTTACTATAAAAGTAAACAATGTACGTTCGGGTTATATTGATAGTCTTAATTACAATACTTCTTTCGGCTTTAGAGCATTAGATTCTTTTACCACTGGTACATTGAATACCGCAGTTGGTTACAATTCTTTAACGGCTAACAAAGGAGGCGGTTACAATACAGGCGTTGGGTCTTTTGTATTGAATAGTAATTCAACAGGTTCATTTAATACTGCCGTTGGTACAGTAAGTCTATTTAAAAATATTTCCGGAAGTCAAAACACTGCTGTTGGCCAGTTAGCTATGGTTCAAAATATTAGTGGGGGTCAAAATACAGCAATAGGCAGTGATGCACTCAGATTGAATACAACAGGTAATTCTAATGTAGCAATGGGTTTTACTTCTTTATATTTTAATACAACAGGTTATTCAAATATTGCAGTAGGTACAGGCGCTTTATTTAACACAGGCAACCGTAACAATCTTTTAGCAATAGGGGATAGTGCCATGTTTAATAATGGAGTGGGAGCAATTGCACCTTTTCATGCAACGGAAAATTCAGCAATTGGTTCAAAAGCGTTGTTTGCAAATACTACCGGCTATTATAATACTGCAACGGGTACAAATGCATTACGGAGTAATACAACGGGCTTTCAAAATACAGCCAATGGTACTGGTTCTCTAGTAAATAATACAATAGGAAATGCTAACACCGCAATGGGGTTAAATGCCATGTCGCAAAATAATATAGGAAATGAAAATACAGCAATAGGAAATTTTGCTTTGGTAAATAATATTGCAGGTAATAAAAATACAGGAATAGGTAATGCAGTATTAGGTACCAATACATCTGGCAATAACAATACGGCCGCTGGTACAAACGCCTTGTTTTATAATACCACAGGTTATAGTAATGTAGCCATTGGCACCGATGCTTTAGTGAGAAATACAAATCGGAATAATCTGGTAGCCATTGGCGACAGTGCTTTATATTATAATGGAACAGGTGCTTCTTTTCCCGGTGAAGCAAGAAAAAATACTGCAGTTGGTTCAAAAGCATTGTATGCCAATACAACAGGTGCAGATAATACTGCATGCGGTTTTAATAGTTTATTTACAAATACAACAGGCTATTCAAATACAGCAAATGGAATATCTACACTTGCAGCAAATGTAGGTGGCTATCAAAATACAGCAAGCGGAAGCAATGCACTTTTTTCAAATACATATGGTAATTATAACACGGCATATGGTACATCATCACTAGGCAGAAATACATTTGGCGATTATAATACAGGTACAGGAAGTGATGCACTTTTTAATACAACTTTGGGCAATAACAACACTGCTATAGGATATACATCGTTGTACAACAATAGTACTGGTAATAATAATACTGCTATTGGATATGCTGCTGATGTAAGCAATATTAACCTTACCAATGCAACCGCCATTGGTTCCAATGCAAAAGTAGGTACAAGCAATAGTTTGGTATTAGGTGGTACAGGTATAGATGCCGTAAATGTTGGTATTGGAATAACTACACCGGGCTTTCCTTTAAATTTTGCCACCACACTTGGTAATAAAATTTCTTTGTATGGCGCCAGTGGTAATCATTATGGCTTTGGTGTACAGGGTGGTTTGCTACAAATACACAGCGATGCCGCTGCTGCTGATATTGTTTTGGGTTATGGCAGCAGTACTTCCTTTACAGAGAATATGCGCATTAAAGGAAATGGAAATGTAGGTATTGGTACAAGCAATCCTGTAAAACCATTGTCATTTCCTGCATCGCTCGGCGAAAAAATATTACTCTACCCAGGCGGTGCTGGCGAAGTGGGTATTGGTGTGTATGGAAATGAGTTAAGACTGCACGCAGATAACCCTGGTGCATCCGTATCATTTGGTACGCAAGATAATGCTGGTTTGTTTACACAAGCAGGTAGGTTTCAAATAAGTGGTGCGTATGGCTTATTTGTAAACGGAAGTATTTGGGCAAACGGAACTACGTATGCAAGCGATGCACGTTTTAAACAAAATATCACAACCATAACAAATGCGTTGCAAAAGTTATTACAAATAAATGGTGTGGAGTATGAAATGAAAACGGAATCATTTCAAAAAAATAATTTTATGCCCGGCAGGCAAATGGGTTTACTGGCGCAGAATGTAGAGCAAGTAGTACCCGAAGCAGTGAATGAATTGGATGGATACAAAGGGGTTGATTATGCGAGATTAGTACCCCTTTTAATTGAAGCCATTAAGGAACAGGAAAAAAGATTAAAAGAATTGGAAAGGAAATTACAGATAACATATTAATTGAATTATCATGAAAAAAATAAATAGACTTAGCATTGTTTTTTTTATTTTACTACAGGCACAAGATGGCTTTACACAAAACGTGGGCATCGGCAATGCAAACCCTGCTTATAAACTAGACCTTAGCGGCAGGATGCGCATACGGGGTGGTACCGATAATAATTTTACAGCGGGTATGTGGCTGGGGGGCTTCGGCGTAGATTCAACCACCAATAAAATGTTTTTTGGCATGGAGAGCGATAGTACTGCTGGTTTTTATACAGAACAAAATGGTTCGGGTTGGTTCTTAGTGGCCAATGGTAAAAATGGAAGACTTGGCATTCGTAATAGAAATCCGCAATATCCTCTTTCTTTTGATAATCAGGCTGGTGATAAAATTTCGCTTTATCAAGAAACCAATGGTAATTATTATGGGATGGGTATTGGCAGCAGCACTTTGCAGTTGGTAACACCTAACATTAATTCAAATGTAGTATTTGGTTACGGCAGCAATGCTAGTTATGTAGAAAGTATGCGGGTTGGGGGCAACGGTAATGTATCTATCGGCACAAATGATATCAGCTTGGCTGGCTTAACAGTTAATAAAAAAGTAGGTGCAGCACATGCCATCTTTGGTAGCAATACCACTGGTGTTGCCATTGAATCTTCTTACCCAGGCATTGGCTTGAATAGCTATTTTAATGGGGCTCGAAAAACAATTGCTACAGGCTTCAGTGGTCATCTTGGCACAAACCCAATAAGTGGTGGTATGCAATTTTTGGTTTC
>JAYSWO010000370.1:0-9071 GCA_043717975.1 Ferruginibacter sp.
TTGTATGGCAGTAAGGGTATCTACATTCATCATTTTAAACAAATTGTTTTTAATAAAATTGTAGCTGTTTAGTTTTTGTACAGGCACATTTTTACTAAAGTTTTCCCCACTGTATTTTATTACCATGGTAGATGATGATGGTACTTTTGCCAATAAATTTTGCGCAAATACATTGGTAAAGGCAATGCCACAAAGGGCTAGGAGGAATAAAACTTTTTTCATTATTATTTGGTTAAGGTTATTTTATTTTCAATAGATTTTTTATCGGTTATTACATCCAATACATTTTGTTGTAGCATTACGGCTTTTTTACTAGGCGATATTTTTGCATCTTTATTGCCAGCAATGCTAACGATATTTTCAAATTTATAAATAGCGGTGTAGTTGGCGGTAGCAAATACTTCTTTATCGGCATTGCTCATTTTATTGTAATCTTTTTTTAGCGATACTTTATTTATTCTTGAAAAAATATTGGTTGTAGCATCATAGTCGTAACTTTTTTCTACAAATTTACTTTTCTTATTATCCATTTCACTCACCGCTTTAATAATACCGTTTAACTGATTTACTTTACTAAAATTGCAAGTAATGGTAGCAATATAGTTATCAAAATCCATGCTCGTTTTTACATTGCTAATACCAGCTGTTTTTGCGGTGGCTCTTTCTATATCGGCTATTTTATTTCGTATTTCTTGCTCAGAAGGTACTTCATGCCCATTAACCGTTTTCATTTTTCTAATAGAGTTAATCTTAGTTTTACTTTTACTAAGATTTAGCACTAGCTGAAAATTACCCGATCCATCGGTTTTTACAAATAGTTGCTCTATAATTTCGAAACAACTCGTAAAGGAAATAAGGCACAGAAATAGAAAAAGGTAGGTTATTTTTTTCATTGTAAATAATTATAGCAAAGCTATTTAATTATTTACTGTCTATTAAGTTTTTAACGAAAAAATATCAACAATTAATTTTATTAATAAAAGGTCTTTTTATTCATTCTATTCTGAAAAAATACAATTAAAAACCCTGTAAGCGCACCACCCAAATGTGCAAAGTGTGCTACGTTATCATTTGGATTTCTGGCTACGCCACTAAATAAATCAATGGCAATAATTCCTATTATGGCCCATTTTGTTTTTATAGGAAATGGTACTGGAAAAATAATCATTTCGGTATTTGGAAATAAATACCCATACGCTGCAAAAATGCCCATGATGGCGCCAGATGCACCTAGCGTTGCATTTAATCTTAATGCCGCCTGATAATCTTTTAGCAAATCTAAGCTCATAGCCATTTTATCATAAGCACCATACTCAAAATAATAAGAACCCAGTTGTGCCAATGCTGCACCAATACCACAAGCAAAATAAAAAATAATAAACCTTTTTGGCCCCCAAAGTCTTTCTATTAAAGTGCCAAACATCCATAAGCCGAACATGTTGAAAAGTATATGTGCGATACTGCCATGCATAAACATGTGTGTAATTATTTGATGAATTTTAAATTCATCTGATCCTATATGGTGTAAAGCAAAAAGATCATTCACTGCATTATCTCTCTCCATTCCACCAAATAAATATTGTGCAATAAACACCACTACATTGGCAATAATAAGATTCAAAACTACTGGAGTTGTTCGCTCAAAGCCATTGCCATATTGATTATAAGACATATTGTATAATTTATTTTTAATTTTTCAAAATCATCCTCGCCACACATTCTATATGATGCGTTTGTGGAAACATATCTACAGGTTGTGTTTTTTCTACTGTATATTTTTCACTAAGCAATAATATATCTCTTGCCATGGTAGCCGTATTACAACTTACATATACAATTACTGGTGCTGCTATTTCTAATAATTTATTTACAAGCTTTTCGTGCATACCTGCACGTGGCGGGTCAGTTATCACTACATCAGGCCTACCATGTTTTTCAAAAAAACCATCGTTGCAAATTTTTATTACATCGCCAGCAAAAAATGCTGCATGGGTAATGTTATTATTGGCTGCATTCTTTTTTGCATCTTCAATGGCTTCTTCTACCAGCTCTACACCAATTATTTTTTTTGCCAGTGGGCTCACAAAAATACCAATACTGCCTGTGCCACAATATAGATCATATACGACTTCTTGGCCAGTAAGTTTTGCAAAATCTCTGGCAATGCTATATAATTTTTCTGCTTGCTTTGTATTGGTTTGAAAAAATGATTTTGGGCTAATGATGAATTCAAAATTTTCGAGTTTCTCCGTTACATATCCTTTGCCAAAATATACTTGTGGTGTAAGGTCATAAATGGTATCATTCCATTTTGGATTGATGGTGTATAACAATGTTGTAATTTCAGGCACTGCAGCAAGCAATGCATCCATTACTTTTTTTGTATTTTCTACATCTTCATAATTGATACAAAGATTTACCATAAGCTCACCCGTAGTGCAATAGCGAATAATTAAATTGCGTAGCCAACCTGTATGCAATCTAATATCATAAAATGGATAGTTGTTTTCTTCTGCTATCTGCCGCATGGTATTGCGTATGCGATTGTTTACATCGTCCATTAAAAAACATTCAAAAATAGAAATGGTTTTATCGAAAATACGAGGGGCGTGAAAACCAAGAGCCCCCCTAAATTCCCCCGAAGGGGGGACTTCCGCACTTTGCGAAAAAAATGAACTTTCTAAAATCTCGGGGTTCAAAGTCCCTCCTTCGGAGGGATTTAGGGAGGCCTCCATTTCTTCTGAAGTGAGATATCTCTTATTGCTAAATGTAAATTCTAATTTATTTCTATAATAGCGTTCATCATCTGCACCTATAATGGGCAACATAATGGCATCAGTAACTTTTCCTATACGCAATAAATTTTGCTCCGCTTCTTGCTGCTTGTATTGCAATTGTTTCGCATAAGGGAGCATTTGCCATTTGCAACCACCACATACACCAAAATGCTGACAAAAAGGCTGTACTCTATCAGCAGACGGGGTAACTAATTTTAACACCCTAGCTTCGGCCCAATCTTTTTTATTTTTCACAAGCAATAAGTCTACCACATCGCCAGGTACAGCGCCTTCTGTAAATATTACTTTTCCATCATGCCTTGCTATGGCTTTTCCTTGTGCAGCATAATCCGTTATGGCTATGTTTTCTATCGTTATTCGTTTATCCTTTTTTCTCACAGCGCAAAAATACTATTTCTTAAGGCACAATTTGAGTGTTAAAAAATTTAAAACAAACAATTATATGATAAATAGGCTTCTTTTTAACAGCAATTTTAAATACATTTGTCAACTTTTATAACACAAAAAGAATGAAAAAATATTTACTAGTTATTATTTGGATGATAAGCTTGTATACCGCTAAGGCACAGGGGTATAACATTAGCTTACAAAGCAATTACAAATCAGGTATCGTTTACCTTACCTATTACCTAGGTAAAGACTTTATTTTGCAAGATTCTGCAGCGGTTAGCAATACTGGCAAATCTGTTTTTAAATCTACCAAAAAATTACCTGCAGGTATTTATGCCATCGTTTTTCCTGGCAAAAGGCTTACGACTGATTTTTTAATAGAAAAAGAACAAAATATTTCTATTGTGGCGGATACAAATAAATTAGAACAAAAAATAGTAACTGGCTCACCCGCCAATATTGATTTTAAAAATTACCAAACATTTGTAAATTCAAAAGGAAAATTTTTGCAACAAGCAAAAAATGCTTACAATGATGCTAAAACAAAAGCAGATTCTGCAAAGCATGAAGCCACCTATAAAAAACTAAGTAAAGATTTAAACGATTATAGAGAAGGGGTAGTAAAAACAAAATCAAATTCCATGCTGGCAGTATTGCTTAATGCATTGCGTGAGCCAGCTTACCCAACCAAGGTAGCCGTTACAAGAAAAGATTCTATTGATAATTATAATTTTTACAAATCGCATTATTGGGATGGCGTAACTTTTATGGATGATAGAATTATACGAACACCTTTTTTCTTGCCAAAGTTGGAAACCTACTACAGACAAATAATGCCACAAGCACCGGATAGTTTAATAAAAGATATTGATTATAAATTATTGCTTGCTAGAACCAGCCCAGAAATGTATAAGTTTTTGCTAAACTGGTTTACCGATGAATATATAAACCCTAAATACATGGGGCAAGATGCGGTGTTTGTACACTTGTATAATAAGTACCATAGCAAGGGTGTAAGCAGTTGGCTCAACAAAAGCCAAGATAGTACAATAACCCGTAGAGCTTTTATGCTAATGAGTAACTTAATTGGCGAAATGGCGGCAAACCTCGAATTTGCTGATACTACAGGCAAAACAAAAGCTTTGTATGAAATAGATGCACCATTTACAGTGGTGGTTTTTTGGGATCCAAATTGTGGCCATTGCAAAGATGAAATACCAAGAGTAGATTCTATTTATAGAGCATCTTGGCAAAAGAAAGGTGTAAAAATATATGCAGTACTATCTGAAGGAGAAAAATTAAAAAGTGAATGGTTAATATTTATAAGAGAAAAGAAAATTGCTGATTGGATACATGTGTATCAAACCAAAGCAATGGTAGATGATGAAATAAAAAACCAACGACCTACATTTAGACAACTATACAACGTAGAAGTAACCCCTACCATGTATTTGCTAGATAAAGAAAAAAGAATTATTGGAAAAAAACTAACCATAGAGCAAATGGACGATTTGCTAGATGTAAAAATAAAAAATGGCAGTAAATAATTTGCCTTCAAAAAAATTAGTATTTAATATGAAGAAAGTTTTTATTGTGTGCGCAGCATCACTTTTTACAAATACATTGTTTGCACAAACGTTGTTTACCTATGGCAAAAACGAAACCAGCAAAGCAGATTTTTTGCGTGCATACAACAAAAATAAACCAAGTACTACCGATAAAGAAAAAGCTATACGGGAGTATCTTGACCTATACACCAATTTTAAGCTAAAAGTAAAAGCAGCACAAGAGGAAAGGCTAGATACGATTTCTCAAATAAAATATGATGTAGAAAACTTTAGAGAACAAGTGTTACAAAATTATTTGAGCGATGAAAAAGGCTTGCAATCATTGATAGATGAAGCAATGAATAGAGCAAGTAAGGATGTGCATGTTGTATATTTTTCTGTACCTGTATCTAAAGAAGCCATGCCTGCTGATACCATGAAAGCATACAATGCAGCAAAAGAATTGTGTGCCAATGTAAAAAAGGCTAATTCGTACAACGAAATTGTAACAGATATTTCTTCAAAATTTTCTACAGCTAAATATGCGGATGCAGGTTTTATAACAGCTTTTAGCATACCATACGAATTTGAAAATATTATTTACAATACCAAAGTGGGCAGTGTGAGCGAACCGTATAGAACCTCAAAGGGCTGGAATATTTTTAAAGTAGTAGAAGATAGGCCTGCTATTGGTAAATGGAAAGTAGCACAAATATTATTCAGTTTTCCGCCTGATGCAGATTTCAATACAAAGCTTAGCATAAAAAGAAAAGCAGATTCTGTACACAACCTTTTAAAGAATGGACTTGGTTTTGCAGAAGCAGCAAAAATATATAGCGATGATAGAATGACGTATTTATCTGGCGGGGAGATACAAGAATTTGGTACCGGTAAATTTAACAGTGTTTTTGAATCGAATGTAATTGCATTAAAAAAAGACAATGATTTTGGTATCCCCTTTGAAACAACATTTGGGTATCATATTGTAAAAAGACTTGCACATACACCTGTGCCAGCAGATAAAACAGATGGTACGTACCAATATGAAACAAAACAAAAAGTAACCCAAGATAGCCGCATAAATAACGAGCGTGAAAAATTTGCAAAAGATGTAATGCTCAAAACTGGGTTTAAGAAATTGGCTTCTTTAAACGATAAAATGCTTTTTAGCAATGCAGATTCTTTATTGGTAAATCCAAGTGTAGAAAAAATAAATACATTTCCCATAAGTAAAAAGACAATTGCAACATTTAAAGACGGTACCCAAATAAAAGGAACTGATTGGTTAAATTATATTATAGAAAATAAACCCAATGGAGAGTTTCCAAAACAACCAAACAATATTATGTGGGATCGTTTTGCAAAACAAACGGTAATAAACTATTACAAAAAACATTTAGAAGAATACAATGCCGATTTTAAATACCAAATGCAAGAGTTTAAAGAAGGCAATATGCTTTTTGAAATAATGGAACGCAATGTGTGGAGCAAGGCTGGTGCTGACTCTGTAAGTTTGAAAAAATATTATGACACACACAAAGAAAACTACAAATGGGCCGCAAGTGCAGATGTATTAATTTTTAATTGTGCTACAGACAAATTAGCAACAGAAGCATTGGTAGCTAGCAAAGCGGGTAAAACATGGGCTAGCTTTGCAGAAACGAGCAATAATCAAATACAAACAGATAGTGGCAGGTACGAAGTGGCTCAAATACCTGGTGCCACGCAAGGCGCAAGGATTTCAGAAAACACCTATTCAGATATTACAAAGAATACTGACGGTAGCGCAAATTTTGTAAAGTATGTAAAATTATATGATGCAAATATGCAACGCTCTTTTACAGAAGCAAGAGGACTGGTTATAAATGATTATCAAAATGTACTAGAGCAACAATGGGTGGGGGAGTTGAAAAAGAAATACCCTGTAAAAGTGAATGAGGTTGTGTTTAAGGAAATGCTGAAATAATTTTAAAGCAACAAATTATAAAAAGGGATGCCAACTTTTTAAAAGTTAGCATCCCTTTTTTACAAATATCTACACCAACTGCCTCACCACATCCGCAATAAGCACAGGCCTACCCAATGTGTAATAATGCAATGCTGGCACACCTGCTTTTTTTAATTCTCTAGATTGTTGCAACAACCACTCCGCACCTATTTTTTCTACATCTACATCGGTCTTGCAATTCATTATTTCTTTAGAAAGATCTGTTGGTATTTCTATCGAAAATATTTTAGGCAACATGGTCAATTGCTTCTTGGTATAAATGGGTTTTAAACCTGGAATAATAGGAACGGTAATACCAATGGCCCTACAAGCATCTACAAAAGCAAAATATTTTGCATTGTCAAAAAACATTTGTGTTACAATATAATCTGCACCTGCTTCTACTTTTTGTTTTAAAAACTGTAAGTCGGTATCCATGTTTGGTGCTTCAAAATGTTTTTCAGGATAACCAGCTACACCAACACAAAATTTGGTTTTTGCTGTATTGGTTAAATCTTCTTCTTGATAAATGCCAGAGTTTAAATTTTGTACTTGTTTTACTAAATCAGTGGTATAAAAATGTCCACCTACCTCAGGCTCAAAAGCTGCTTCATTTTTTGCAGCATCTCCACGCAATGCCAGCACATTATCTATACCCAAATAATTTAAGTTTATCAATGCATCTTCCGTTTCGTTTATGCTAAAACCACCACAAATAAGATGGGGTACGGTGTCCACATTGTATTTGTTCATTATAGCTGCACAAATAGATTCCGTACCTGGGCGCTTACGTACGACCACTTTTGTAAAATTGCCATCCGCAGCTTTTTTAAATACATGCTCACTGCGATGGTAGGTAACGTTTATAAAAGAAGGTTTTAGCTCCATAAGCGGATCCAAATGCGTGTATAAAGATTGTATGCCTTTCCCTTTTAAAGGTGGCAATATTTCAAAAGAAATTACGGTATCTTTGGCTTGGTTTAAGTGGTCTGTAACTTTCATGTGTACGCTTGGGAGTTTTGGTATTTTTTAAAACTCGTTGCAAATTTACATAAGCTACGATAAAATATCAAAAGATAGATTGATTGCGATGAATTTTGAGGCTCGCCAGAGGTGTCACCTTTCATTAGATACCATCAAGTATAAAATAGGTTTATAAAAGGTGACACCTCTTATCTGTGAGATTTAATCATTGATGTTAAATATTTCGCATCTGTACAAGCCAATAACAAGTTTTGTACATTTGTACAAATAATACAGCCTGTGAGCCTAATCATACAAACTAAAAATCTTGTAAAAATATACGGAAGCCGTACGGTGGTAAACGATGTATCCTTCAATGTAAAGCAAGGGGAAATTGTGGGTTTGCTTGGGCCAAACGGGGCTGGTAAAACCACCTCATTTTACCAAGTAGTGGGTTTGGTAAAACCAGATAAAGGCGATGTGTTTTTAAGCGATATAAATATAACCAAACTACCTATGTACAAGCGTGCGCAAATGGGAATAGGCTATTTGCCACAAGAAGCCAGTGTGTTTCGTAAACTTAGTGTAGAAGATAATATCACTGCTGTGCTAGAAATGACCAAGCTAAAAAAAGCTCAACAAAAAGGAAAATTAGAAACTTTATTGGATGAGTTTCGCTTGCAACACGTACGTAAAAACAATGGCGATACCCTCAGCGGTGGCGAAAGACGAAGAACTGAAATAGCTCGTGCCTTGGCGGTGGACCCTAAATTTATTTTACTCGATGAACCTTTTGCGGGAGTTGATCCTATAGCAGTAGAAGATATTCAAGAAATTATTGCAAAACTTAAATACAAAAACATCGGCATACTCATTACAGATCATAATGTAAACGAAACCCTCTCTATTTGTGACCGTGCATATTTATTGATAGATGGAAGTATTTTTAAACACGGCACGGCCGAAGAACTCGCTGGTGATGAGCAGGTGCGCAGGTTGTACTTAGGTAAGAATTTTGAATTGAAAAGGAAGGATTATTTGCATGAGCAGGCGGCAGGGTAGTGAGTGAATTTAAAATTTATTATTTTATATTTAATCAAAAACATTGTATAGTTTCTTAATGCCATTTCCCATAAAGAATTTTTGCAAACCTTCTCAGTTCTCATCATCCATGTTAATTTCAGATTTTTTTTAAAATAATATCAGTTTGCAAAATACTATTTGGGATAATTGTTATTATTATCTTAGAACAAATATTTTACTAAAATACGCTTCCACTTGTTATACAAGCATTGTTAGAAATCTTATTATCATTTTTATTTATTTCAATACTGTCTTTGGAAATGTAAATCCCATATTGAGAATCTGCTCTTGTGCCAATACCGA
>JAYSWO010000038.1:0-2434 GCA_043717975.1 Ferruginibacter sp.
AAAAGCAATACTGGCGAGGGCGGAGAAGATGAAAGGCGTTACTCAACATTACCGAATGGAGATAATATGCGTTCGTCTATCAAACAAATTGCATCGGCACGCTTTGGTGTAACGAGTTTATATTTAACCGAAGCAGATGAGTTGCAAATAAAAATGGCGCAAGGTGCAAAACCCGGCGAGGGCGGACAATTGCCAGGTTATAAAGTAGATGAGTGGATTGGAAAAGTGCGTCATGCCACACCAGGAGTGGGATTAATTTCTCCACCACCGCACCATGATATTTATTCTATTGAAGATTTGGCACAACTTATTTTCGATTTAAAAAATGCCAACCGTGCAGCACGCATAAATGTAAAACTCGTAAGCAAAGCTGGTGTGGGCACCATTGCTGCAGGTGTAGCAAAAGCGAAAGCAGATGTTATTTTAATTGCTGGTCATGATGGCGGTACAGGTGCATCTCCCATCAGTTCTATCAAACATGCTGGTTTGCCATGGGAGCTTGGTTTGGCAGAAGCAAATCAAACGCTTGTAAAAAATAAATTGCGTAGCCGTGTGGTTTTACAAGCCGATGGACAAATGAAAACGGGTAGAGATATTGCCATTGCAACATTGCTCGGTGCAGAAGAATGGGGCGTTGCCACCGCTGCACTCGTAGTAGAAGGTTGTATCATGATGCGTAAATGTCATTTGAATACTTGCCCTGTTGGTATTGCTACTCAAGACCCCGAACTCAGAAAACGTTTTACTGGCGATGCAGAACATGTGGTAAATTTCTTTAAGTTTCTTACAGAAGAACTGCGTGAAATAATGGCGGAACTTGGTTTTAAGACGATAAATGAAATGGTGGGGCAAGTAGATTGTTTGGTACAAAAAGAAAATATTGAACATTGGAAATATAGTAAACTTGATTTGTCGCCTATACTTTTTAAACAACCTGCATCTGCATTTACGGGTTTATATAATTTGGAAAAACAGAATCATGAATTAGAAGAAGTGCTAGATTGGAAATTGGTAGCAGCCGCAAAATCATCTTTAGAAAATAAAGAAAAATCTTTTGCAACATTTAATATTAAAAACACCAACAGAACCGTTGGCACCATTTTATCTAACGAAATTACAAAGTTATACAAAGCAGATGGTTTGCCAGATGATACCATTCATTTTAAATTTAATGGAACAGCAGGACAAAGTTTTGGTGCTTTTAATACAAAAGGAATAACGCTGGAATTAGAAGGCGATGCCAATGATTATTTTGGAAAAGGATTGAGCGGTGCAAAACTTATTGTGTATCCATCTTCCGATGCGGGTTTTGTACCGGAGGAAAATAGCATTATTGGCAACGTAGCTTTTTATGGTGCAACTAGCGGCCATGCATTTATAAGAGGAAAAGCTGGTGAACGTTTTGCTGTACGCAATAGTGGTGCAAATGTAGTGGTAGAAGGCGTTGGCGACCATGGCTGCGAATACATGACAGGAGGAAATGTTATCATACTCGGTGCAACGGGAAGAAATTTTGCTGCAGGTATGAGCGGTGGTATTGCATACATATATGATGTGCAACACAACTTTGCAAATGCATGCAACAAAGAAATGGTAGATATAGATCCGCTATCAAGTGATGATGCAACATTTTTGAAAGATATGATTGAACAACATTTTAGTTATACAAAAAGCACCGTTGCAAAATTTGTGTTGAACGATTTTGAAAATCAGTTACAGCATTTTGTAAAAGTTTTTCCGAAGGATTATAAGAAGGTATTGGAAGGGAAGAAGGTGAAGGAGAAAGTATAGTTTAAAAATAACACAATGAGTTTCAAATAATTTTAATGTCAGTCTGAGCTTGTCGAAGACGGTGCTATTTATAAAGAAGCTTTGTTGAAGATTAACCCGACTTCGATCCCGCATAATGCGGGAACAACATTTATTTTGATGATTTTTTCACAACTAACCCCAACGGGGTTTCCTTTTAGTAACTATGAGCAACACAACTGGCTTCCTACAACACACCCGAGAGCTTCCACAAAAAAGAAAAGTGGAAGAGCGGCTTAATGACTACAAAGAATTCGTGCTACCATACACAGATGAAAAGCTAAACGAACAAGCAGGCAGATGCATGAACTGTGGCGTACCCTTTTGCCACAATGGTTGTCCGCTGGGGAATATCATACCAGAGTTTAACGATGCTGTGTATAAAAAAGAATGGAAAAATGCTTACGACATTTTAAGTTCTACAAATAATTTTCCAGAGTTTACGGGGCGCATATGCCCTGCGCCATGCGAGAATGCATGCGTGCTAGGCATAAACCAACCAGCCATTGCCATTGAAGAAATAGAAAAACATATTATTGAAATAGCATTTGATAGAGGCTTTGTAGAAGCCAAAAAAAACATATACCGCACGGGTAAAAAAATAGCAGTAATTGGCAGTGGCCCT
>JAYSWO010000371.1:0-9066 GCA_043717975.1 Ferruginibacter sp.
ATATGCAGCTCTGCTGTTTTGTGCGGAAGCGTATCTGTGCTTTGCATAAGGCTTCGTTATAATTTGCCGCACAGAAAGCTGCCACACAAAAGCCATCGCATCATTTCTGCGCTAGGAGGGGTAAGTTGCTATTGCCTCGTAGAGGCTACCTGTTTGTAACCAAACATATAAATGATGGTAAGCGTGCCGTAGGTACGCAACCCACACGATGCAAGGGTAGCCGCTAAGCGGCAAAGTTTTTTATACTTTTTATTTATTACAAATAGGTAGTACCTAAGGCACAAAAAACTCAACACTTTTTTTTATTTTTTTGTACAAATGCATCGCATAAAAGAGTAGTTACTTATCTCGCATTCGCCTAGGCGTGGTCTTTGACCAGCCGATGCGGTAAAAAGTATTTCTATTTTTTACCGATTCTCTTTTTAATAAAATATTTATTTTTTTATTTATGGTCGGCTGATCGACCATGCCTCGGCCACTCATGGGTGGAGGTATGGGTGCATAAGAATGTTTGAGGCACCGACGGAGGCGTAGACTAGTTGAGACCAATACTTAGCATCAAATGAGTTGTTACCTATCTCGCATGCGCCTAGGCATGGTCTCGACCAGCCGATGCGGTATAAGTATTTTCATTTTCTCCATTTTCTTTTATATAATTTTTTTAAAAATGATCGGCTGGTCACAGACCATACTCAGCGACTCACAGGTGGACGTGTGGGCTCACACGAATGTATGGGGGTACCAACTGAGGCGGAGACCATGCCTCAGCGACTCACTGGTGGACGTGTGGGCTCACACGAATGTATGGGGTACCAACTGAGGCGGAGAACTTTCAAACATTTAGTTGGCAAAAACACTCCCCCTACCAGCATGAATGTTCTCAAAATATATCCCATAAAATTCTAACACACAAAATATTATTGCAATATTTTTTTTATTGTATTTAAAAAAAATCCCCTTGTAGATTTTACGCTACAAGGGGATTTGTACACTTTACAACGTAAGGCATTTTCGAAAACCATTTTTACTTACTCATTTCAAACCGCAGCCTGTACTTGCCACCATCGCCAGCAAGCTCAATGTTTTTTACAATGGTTTGGCTGTTTACATTTACCAAATCGGCAGCGGTATATTTTATTTCTGCTACACCTATTAGGTCATCGCTGCTGGGTATGCCCGTAACGGTTACGCCTGTTAGCACATCTTTGGTATCTTTTATAAGTTTAGATACCATGGCTGCTCTGCTCATTCCCGCATTGGCATACGAGGTAATGGCGGCAAAGAGTTGTGCATGCAAGCCTGCACGTATGCCACCGGCTTGTGCATCGTCGTTTTCCATTAAGGCGGCTATAAAAATAGCTTCGTCAGGCGAGTTAAGGTCGTGCGCCTTACCATCTAGCCCCCAAAAGTTTTTGGATGGATGGTTGAGTACTTCGCCTAGCGGCCCAGGAATACTTACAAAGGTGGCTACAAGATCTCCCTTATCTACATTTTCCCATGGGCCATACATGGTGGTAGATGCGGCTGGTATGGTAACGAAGCCTGCCACTTTTTTTAGTAGCGATGCAAATACGAGTACATAAGGTTCTTCCGATGCACTTGGTTCATTGGTCTCTTCGAGACAACGCATTTTTTTTAATGCGAATTTTACTTTTGGCATAATTGACAATTTTTTTTGTTTAATAAATTAATCCCCATGCATAGTTCTGCCATAAAAAGGTATTAACTATAAGCAACTATTTAATGGATAAAATGATTTAGTAAAAGGCGGAAGCTGGAGCGTTTTGGTTGCGTATTTAAACGTTTATTTTTTTTAAATGCTCGTTTAAAATATAATAATGGTGGGCGTGTATAAGTCTAATAAAAAAATTATATTTCTATTTCCTCACCTCCACAAACCGAAGTGTATTGCCACTGGGGTCGTTTACATAAAATTCTCTTGTACCCCATGTTTGGTTTAACGGGCCTTGGTGCACAGGCGAGTCTTTTTTATTTGTTGTATGTAAACCTCTGCTCACCTATTTTTCAAAAAGTGCATCTATATCATGTACCAATACATACATGGCTATACCAAGTTTTTGGTCTTCTTCGCCTTTGGTTAGTTGTAGTTCGGCATGGCCATTTACCAAATGTACGCCCCAATCGCTTTAAATATCGTAAGGGTATTTCAATACAAAATCTAACACTTCGGTATAAAAAGCAATGGCTTTTTTATGTTGAGTACCCTCAGTAGTGTTATTATTTTTATCGATTTTAGGGTTATCATTTTTTTAAAAGCGGTTACTCCTCCATGTTGTTGGTTGGTTGGGTAAAGTTATTTCTCATGTTGCTTTACATGTCTTTTATGCTAAAAAAATTTGGCTTTTTTGTTGAATTGTAAAATAAATTAATATATTTTTGAAGGAGCAAATGGCTTTACAAAAAGAAATATACTTACACAAAAGCTATCCTATCTACAACCACAAAATACACACTTACTTTCTGCTTATTGTTTTGTACAATATTTTTCACCATACTTAAAAAACAAATTATGAAAAAGATGTGTTTTGTTATTTATGTGCTGCTAAGCACGGCAGTGTTGCAAGCACAAAATATAGGCATTGGTACACAAACGCCAGATAACAGTGCCATTGTAGATATTGCCAGCACTAGCAAAGGTTTGTTACTGCCTCGCTTAGCAGATACTACCAGTGTGAGCACACCTGCTACAGGGTTGGTTATTTATAATCAAAATACTAAATCGCCCAACTATTATGATGGCGCCAAATGGAAAGATGTGGCCGATGCTCGCAATAATTTTGTACCATTGGAAGGCAACATTACGTATACCATTACAGGCACTACTGTAGTAGGCGGCATAGCTGTAGATGCAGGACCACTCGTAGCAATAGATTACAGCAATATTTCTACTGTACCAAGGCCTACTGGTGGCGGTGGCGCAGGTAGGCCTAATGGCATGGATAGTATTATTATTTACAAAGAGTTTGATGGCAATTCTATTATTTTTAAAAGGGCACATTTGTCTGGTACAAACATACAGGGTATAGAAATATCTCAGTTTTTACCCAATGCTGCTACGCCTTTTTATTCTATCAAACTTACCAATTTCTCTGTAAGTTCTCAGTCATTTTTTATATCGGAAAAAACGGGTAAACTCACCGAAAAATATGGATTAATAGCACAAATAATAGGTTACAAGGATTGGGTAAATAACAAGAGTTTTAGTTTTAATGTAGTCACAACTGTATTTGGAGTGTATTAAATTGAAAATGAATAAAAAAAATGCTGCATTTTTTACATAAAACACCCTATAATTGGGGTTAAAACCAAATATTTTCACAAATATTAACACTGGGTTGATAACAATAAAATAATATTGAGCTTATTGCGTTATTTTTGTATTAACCACAATATACACGTGCATGCATTTTGCAAAAGGGAAGCTACTAGCCATTGGCGGGGCTGAAGATAAAGGAACTGACTTAGAGACGGGACAAATACACCGCAACAATCTTAATTTTTTTGAGCTGGGTATTCTTCGCAGAATAGTGGAGGAGATAGGTGGTGAAGATAAACGTATAGAAGTAATAACCACAGCTAGCATGATACCAGTGGAAGTGGGTGAAAATTATACAAATGCTTTTAGCAAAATAGGTTGTAAAGAAATAGGACTTATGCACATACGCAACCGTGCAGATGCTACCAATGAGGAATACCTTGAGCGCTTACGTGTATGCGATGCGGTAATGTTTAGCGGCGGTAACCAGCTTAGGCTTACGAGTACCTTTGGTGGTACGGCTTTTTTACGAATTGTTTTGCAGCGTTACAATGAGGAAGACAATTTTTTAGTAGCGGGCACATCTGCAGGCGCTATGGCCATGAGCAATACGATGATATATGAAGGAAATGCTGCTAAAGCGCATTTAAAAGGCGAGGTAAAAATTACCACTGGGCTTGGTTTTATGGATGATGTAATTTTTGATTCTCATTTTGAAAAACGTGGTCGTTTTGGACGTTTGGCACAGGCGGTATCTAGCAATCCATCTTGTATTGGTATTGGCTTAGGAGAAGATACCGGTGTACTAATAAGTAATGGCAATAAAATGGAAGCCATCGGAAGTGGCTTGGTGGTTATTTTAGATGGGCATGATATACGCCACAGCAATATTGCTGATATACCAGATGGCTGCCCAATAAGTATTGAAAATATGAAAGTACATTTTCTTGAAAAAGGAAATGGCTATTTACCTATAGAAAGAATTTTTATTCCTGAAGTGTTTGAAGGTGCCGTAACCAATAAGCAGGTAGAAGTGGAATAGAAACCCTAGATTGTAAGATTGTTGATTTAAGAAAGGCCTCCACTTGCGGAGGCTTTTCTTATGACAATACTTTTTTGATAACTAGATATGCTACTATAGCCAATAATAAAATAGTAATAATGGTTATTAAAACAGGCTGCTGGCTTGGGATAGCACGCTGCAGTCTTTTCTTCTTTTTTAATTGGCGCTGAAGGTCGGCATTTAATTTATTTACAATGATTGGCACTTGTGTTTTTTCAAATTGTTGTAAACCTTCTGCGGCTTCTGCTTCAAACAAATCTTCATCGCCAAACATGTCATTGTTTACATCTGCATGCAGCTGCTTAAGCAAATCTAATTTATCAGCATCATTATTGCCCTCGGGTAATATGTTGTTTACATCATTGTTCATTTTCCGTCATTCTTTCCATTTGTATTTTAAGATTTCGTTTGCCATTTTGTATGTTGCTTTTTACTTGCATCATGGTATAATTGGTAATAGTTACAATTTCTTGGTATGCTTTTTTTTCTAAATAAAATAAAGTTACACAAATACGCTGTTCTTCGTTTAATAATGTTAAGGCTTGTTCTAAATTGCTTAGCGATGTTTCCTTCTTTACCGCTGCTTCTTTTACTTCCTTATCATCATCTGCCGGTAGGCTGCTCTCTTTTATTTCGGTGGTTGTTTTGCCTTTGTCACGCAACTTCATTAAGCAATGGTTTTTTGCTATCATGTACAACCAGCTTTTAAAATACTCCACCTTGTATTTTTGCAGCTCATTTATTACTTTCAAAAAAATTTGTTGTACGGCATCTTTGGCATCGTCCTCATTTTTAAGGTACTTCATGCTTACACCCAATAGCAAGCCTGTATATCGTTGTAGCAAAATACCCAGCCATTCATTATTGCCATCATTGTAAAATGAAAGTAGTAGTTCTTTATCGTCTTTATCGTGAAATCGTAAAGGCATTAGGGCTTATGGTGCAGGTTGTTTATATAGAGATGAAATGAAATGGATTTTCCATAATTGTTTGCTAAGAATTGCTCTTAATTTTTTTATGACAACTACTTCGTAGTTTTTTAGCTACAAAATACTGCAATTAACAAAAACAATACAAACCCACTCGTGTTAATTGCTATGATTCGTTGCAAAAGAAATGCACCTAATGAATTTAAAATTATTCTAAAGCATCCATTACGTAGAAATATTCTTTGCTACTGTAGGCATATCTTTTTTAAGCGTTGTATTTCCTTTATCGAAAAACAACATTTTTACTGCTACAATAACCAATAAAATAGCAAAGCATTTTTTTAAAATATCTTGTGGTACTGATAGGGCTATTTTACTACCAAAATAACTGCCTACTACAAATGCAATGGCTAAAATACCAATCACATTAAAGCTAATGGGTGTGCCTGCTTTTTGGCAACTATAATAATATTGCAAAAACCCTAAAATGCCCACTGGTAGCATAATGAGCCCAAGCGAAGTGCCTTGTGCGGTGTGCTGGCTAAAGCCCAAAAAATATACCAAGGCAGGCACAATGATGATTCCTCCTCCTACGCCTACAATGCCGCCTAGCATACCAGCTACTAAGCCCACCATTAATAGTTTGATGACGATTTGTGTATCCATTTTTATTTTTTTATTTTCCATTATTGGGGAAATGTTCTTTATACATCTGTACAGCATCCTCTATTACTTTGTATGCTGTTTCTTTATTTTGAAAATCGTCTATCTCTACAATTTTATTTTCGAGCACTTTATAATTTTCAAAATAATTTTTAAGTACGTTTATAAAATGCTCTGGCAAATCGCCTATATCTTTTAAGTGATTTACTGATGGATCGTTGGCTGCTACGGCTATAATTTTATCGTCTTTTTCGCCATTGTCTATCATTTGCATATTGCCAATAACGGTAGATTTTACAAGGCAAAGCGGATTAATACTTTCGCTGCATAGCACCAAAATATCAAGTGGATCTCCATCATCGCCCAAGGTTTGTGGTATAAAACCATAATTTATTGGATAATGAAACGAAGAATAAATAACTCGATCTAGTTTTAATAAACCAGTAGCTTTATCTATTTCGTATTTGCAACTGCTCCCTTTAGAAATTTCTATAAGTGCATTTACTTGTGCAGGAGCATCAAAACCATACCCTGCGCCATGCCATGGATGTAGAACATACATAATAAATATTTATTAAAATTGATTAATAATTTTGAATCCTGCAAACACTGCAACAATACACAATGCTACACTTGCAAAAATATACACAGCAGCTGTTGCATAATCTCCATCCTTTATCATCTGCATATTTTCTACACTAAATGCAGAAAAAGTGGTAAACCCTCCACAAATACCCGTAGCCACAAATAATTTTACTTGCTCAGATATGCCATTGCTTTTTTCGCTTAATCCAAATACAATTCCTATCAATAAACTACCTGCAATATTTATAAGCAGTGTATTGTATGGAAAAGTAGTATGCTTTATGATAGATGAAAATAAATATCGAAGCATTCCACCAATACCTGCACCTAGACCTACAAATAAAAAGTTTTTTAGCATATTCATTTTACAGAAGTTGTATCGCCAGTGGTATATTTAAAATCGACAGACCAAAGTTTGTCTTGTTTTACGATTCTAATATTGGTAGGTTTATTCATATAGCTATTACTGTAATTGATGATAACGGTAGAGTCGTTTACATCTTCCAACTTATTAATGTTGTACGATGCATTTTTATAGCCTTTCTTTATATCTGCACTAAGATTTGTTTTGTAATAATTTTTATATGTCTCAAACGTTTCCATATTTAGCGAATCTTTTAGCAATAAATCTTCTGCGGTTACAAAATCACCATCAAGCGTTGCTCTTATAAAATTTCTGCCCACATCCATAGAATTGGTAGGGCGTTTATGTTCATCTTGTGTGTTACAAGAAAACAAGGCAACAATAACTAGGGTAAAAAAAACACTAACTTTCATAACTCAAATTTAAAGGTAAAATTTTATAGTAGGTGAAAATATAACGGATATAATATTATGATGTGGAGGGTGTGAGATACCCACCACCAAGAGAATGTATAATTGTATTTAGTATACATAAAAAAGCACCCTGTAAAGAGTGCTTTTTATGGTTGTTTCATTTTATTATCGATTTCTTCTTACGGTATCTTCAGATCTACCCATTTCTTTTTCCAAAGAATCTAGATTAACACTTTCAAATTGTTTCATCAAGCTATCCAATTTGCCCGCTGGGATATTCAGTTTGGGGTCTTTCAATGTTTCCATAGACATATCAAAAAGGCTTTTCATATCAAAAGCAACTTTCCAAACACCATCTTCTTTCTTTAAAGGAAAATCAATAGTAACGCCGCTTTCTTTGTCTTTTATAGGCATTTTTGCATCGTCGCCATCAATAATTACTTCACCAAAAGTTACTTTAGATGTGTCAAATTTATCCATAGAGGAAACCTTCATATTGCCAGACTTTTTTTCTAAAAAATCGAGCACTGTTTTACTATCGTTTGTGCAAAGCTCTCTTGCTTTGGCTAAGTCTTTTTTAGACAATGCCTCAGCAAATGAAGAAAAAACTTTGTTGGGCGGCTCTATTTTATCGTTGCTTTTACAACCAATCAACACAATGGCAATCATTACGATTGATGCTATTTTTTTCATACTTTGTTTATACTTTTTTAAATAATTACCGTTCTCCTTTAAATGTACTCTTTGGTGCACCTTCTTTTTCTTCTGTTATTCTTACATCATCTTTGTTGTACGCTTTTATAATGGCTTTTACCAATTTGTGTCTTACCACATCTTCTTCATCCAATTCTATGTGAGATATGCCATCAATATTTTTTAATAACCTAGTAGCACGCCACAACCCACTTTGCATATTTTTTGGTAGATCTACCTGTGTAGGGTCGCCAGTAATAATTGCTTTTGCATTTGGCCCTATACGAGTCAAAAACATTTTTATTTGTAGGTCGTTGGTGTTTTGTGCTTCATCTAAAATAATAAATGCATTGTCCAACGTGCGCCCACGCATATAGGCTAGCGGCGCTATCTCTATAATGCGTGTACTCATATAATAGGCTAGCTTATCTGCTGGTATCATATCATCTAACGCATCGTACAAAGGGCGTAAATATGGGTCTATTTTTTCTTTTAAATCGCCAGGCAAAAACCCAAGACTTTCGCCAGCTTCTACAGCAGGGCGTGTTAGAATAATTTTCTTTACCGTTTTGTTTTTTAATGCACGCACTGCCAAAGCTACGGCTGTATAGGTTTTACCAGTACCCGCTGGGCCTATGGCAAATACAATATCATTTTTATCGCAAGCTTGTACCATCAGTTTTTGATTGGCAGTTCTTGCTCTTATTGTTTTTCCATTAGGGCCAAACACCAATACATCATTGGGGTTGCGATCAATAAAATTATCTATGGCCGCTTCATCATCGCCACCCAATATTTGCGAAAAATAATTTTCACTCATGTGCCCACTTCGCTCTAAGTATTTTAGAAGAAGGTCAATCTTTTCTTTGGCATCTTCAATTTGTTCTGATGCACCACTTAGTTTAATTTGAGTACCTCTGCTGAGGATTTTTAGGAGGGGGAATTTTTTTTTCAGAATGTCGAGCTTGCCGTTGTTAACTACGAAAAATTCAATAGGATTTACATTTTCTAAATTGATAATTGCTTCTGTCAATTTTATAACCTTGGTTTAATGAATGAATATTGTTGAACCATATCAA
>JAYSWO010000372.1:0-24336 GCA_043717975.1 Ferruginibacter sp.
CCAATGTTTAAAATTAAAATTGACAATGCAACACTAATAGTTACGACTGCTTTTGATATCAAAGATGAAATAACATCAGCAGACTTGCGTATTGCTTGAAGCTTTAGCAACTCTATTGTTGTTTTACCGTAGTCCTCCGCTTTATCAAAAAGCATTTCTATATGTGTTACATTGTCTTTCATTAGATCAATTTAAGAATCGTTTAAATTACTTCCTAGCTCATTGCATTTTTAAAATCCGCCTTTACCTCGGCGTATTTGCCTTTACCTTTTTCTTCTAAATTTTCTGCTTCATTACGTATACTATCGTACTTTTCCTTCATTGTATCTAATAAACCATTAAATTTTTCTTTTACATCGTCAGCATAGGCTTCGCCTTTACTCACAATTTTTTTTCTTGTATTGCTACCTTTATCTGGTGCAAATAAAATCCCCAATAATGCTCCGGTGGCTATTCCTGCCAACATGCTAAGTCCTGCTTTTCCTGCGTTCATAATAATTGTTTTTTTTAGTGAAATGAAAATTTATAAAACCTTTTGCCCTTGTATAAGCCTTAGTATAATAGCTATAATTGCTATTACAAGAAGTATGTGTATTAAACCACCTGCACTGTAGCCAATAAATCCAATAGCCCAGGCTATTATTAAAATTACTGCTATTATATAAAGTAAATTGCTCATAATATTTTTTTAAATGATGATTGTAGATGATGTTGCGTAATGCTATTTTGTTACTGTAAAATTGCAAACAAATCATACAGCAATTATTATACAATTGCTAAAAAAAATTGTATAATTCACATGTCAATAATAAATAGTAGAAGATGTATAAAACTAGGCAGGTAGATAAAATGTGAATGTAGCACCTTCGCCGGGCTTACTATTGGCAAAAATAAATCCGCTGTGATTGTCTATAATTTTTTTACAAATAGCTAAGCCAATACCTGTGCCTGGGTAGGTAGATGAGTCGTGTAACCGTTTGAACAATACAAAAATTTGTTCAGCATATTCTTGCTCAAACCCAAGCCCATTGTCTTGAAATGTAAATTTGTAATATTTTTTATCTGCAAGTAACTTTACATCCCTTACAGTTTTTTCATCAACCAGTTCACAAGCAATATTTATAATTAGGTGTATGTTTGGGTTACTATATTTTAATGCATTGCCAATTAAGTTTGTAAATATTTGTTCTATTTGAAAAGATATTACCCGTAAAGTAGGAAGTAATACTGATACAATACTTGCATTTTTTTCTTCAATAATTTGTGCCAGTTCTTGTTTGGCATTTTCGAGTAAAATATTTAAATCTGTTTCATCAAACACTCCTTCAGCTTTATTGGCTCTTGAAAACAACAGCAAATCGTTTATGAGTTGCCTCATACGGTTTGTAGCAGTTTGTATTTTCGTAAAATATTCTCTACCAGAAGTAGATATATTTTGTAAATCTTTTTCTGCAATGCGGGATAAAAACGTTTGTATTTTCCGCAGGGGCTCCTGTAGATCGTGGCTTGCTACATAATTAAACGAGGATAATTCAGCATTGTTTTCAGCCAATTCTTTATTCATTTCACTTAGCGACTGACTATGCAAATAATCTTTTGTAATATTACTAGTAATACCAATTACAATTTTTTTTCCTATTACATCTGTCAAAAGTTTACTAACTGATTTTGCATACAATACTTCTCCATCTTTTCTAATAATTCTAAAAATATGCATAGAAGTTATACCTTCATTAAGTACCTTACGAGTACCTTCTATCAATAATTGCCTATCCTCAGGATGTATAAAATGTAAAAAATTTTCTAAATTGGCTTCAAAAGATTGCGGTTTACAACCAAGCATTCGATACAAGTTATCAGAGAATATGTATTTTCCGGTTTCTAAATTCCATTGCCAATTGCTAAAGTCGCTAATTTCTTCTGCTTGTGATATTGTCTCAGCATTAATTTTTAATTCTTCGTTGGTTTTTTTTAAAACAGCTATATCGTTGTTTATTTTTAAAAAAGAAAAAAGAAAGACGAGGATAGAAAAACACACAAGCAGTAATGTGTAAATTAACGTTAAGTAACTTTCATTTGTATTATATTCCTTTAGTTCTATAAGATATTTATTCTCCAAATCATTCATTAGTCCTATTTGAAGTCGAATATTATCCATCGCTTTTTCGCCTCTGAGCATACGTTCTTTTAAGGCGAAAGCATCTTTTCGATATTTTGTATGCAAATTGCTGTCGAGTATAGAAAGCCTTAAGTGGATAAGTGTCGATAGTGTATCTAAAAAAAATTGTTGTTGCTTACTATCTGTGGCTAAATTTTTTAATGAATTAAAAGAATTTCTATACTCCACAATTGCCTTATTATAAGGTTCTAGAAAAACACTATCTCTAGTAATAATAAAACCTCGCTGCCCAATTTCTGCATCTTTAATTTGCGATAGTAACAACTCTAATTCTTTTTGAACTTCATGTGTATTTATCATCCTTTTGCTAGATTCATTTACAGCATTTGTATGCCTGTAAGAGATACCAGCAATTAAAATCAAGGCAAACAATGCTACAGAGAAAATAATTTTTACAAAAATGGAAGATGAAAGTAATGCCTTGAAATTCATAAAAAATATTAAAAATTACAAACTCAAAAGAAAATTATCTCTATTGAGACCAGATGTTTGATATTGCCAATTTATAATTATAATTTCTGATAATACCTTCTTAAGTACTCCAAAGTCGTTAGGCTTTTGCAGATATACATTGGCACCTTTTACAAATGTTTCTTCTATATCATTTTCAGATGCGGAGGTAGAGTAAATCACTATAGCCATTTCATTTAATCGTTCATCGCTTTTTATTTCAGCTAAACACTCTATGCCAGATTTACAAGGCATGTTCAAATCCAAAAAAAGTACATCTGGTAATTCGTTTTCCTTATTCTTTAAAAAATCCATTAATTCATTTCCATCTTTCACTACATCTACTTTTGTTTTTATTTTTACTTCTTTAAATGCATCGGTAAAAGTTATTCTATCATCCTCATCATCATCAGCAAGTAGTATTTTGGTGTGGTCTTTGCTCATATTTTAAATTGTTACAGGTTAGGGTAAAACAAAAAAGTGAAAAATTAAAATATAAAATTTCTATTGTAAATCTCGTCGTTTATTTATAATTCGTTGAAAAGCAGAAAGCGTAAGCCCTGTTTTATTTTTAAACTGTGTACCAAGATGAGCCAAGCTACTATAGTTAAGTTTCCAAGCTATTTCGTTAAAAGTAAAATTTTCTGTTGTAATTAACTGCTTTACTCTTTCTATTTTTTGTAAAATAATAAAGTTTTCTATTGTGGTATAGGTTATTTCTGAAAAAAGATTGGAAAGGTAGCCATAGCTCAAATTTAATTTGGAAGATAAATGATGAGATGTTTTTTCACTAGGTAGATTTTCTTCCAAATGAATCATTTCGGTAATAACATCTTTTATTTTTTGTATTAAGATGCTTTTCTGTGATTCTACAATTTCAATGCCATATTTTTTCAAACTAGCGTTTAGTTGATTTAACTTACTGACAGGCAGCTTCTTTTTTAGATCTACCTCCGTAAAACTTAACATAGAAAAATCAATTTCTAGCTTTTCTAATTGCTCCGCTACAATTTTTTTACAAGCTTCCGTAATGTTGTATTTTATATAAATCTTCATTTTTGAATATTTTAATTTGCATTACTTCTGTAAATGCAAAGAAGCACTAGATTACAAAAATACCATTTACACAATTTATAAAATAATTTATATAATTACCACATTTTCATATTTTTTATGTAAATGATGTTACATTGACTTTTAAAATACTTTTTATTATGTCATTACAACTCTTACAAACCGTACAACAAAATTTAGGATATCCTGCTTTACAAAAAGTAGATCCCAATACAAAAGAAATTTTAGAAGATACATCTACACCAGATGAGGATAAGTTTAGCCAAGCTGCCATACCAGCCGTGCTTACAGGTATGTATAAATATGCCCAAACAGATGAAGGCGCCAATGAGATTTTAACTAGTATTGGAGATGAGCAATGGATATCAAAAATTTTTGATGAAAATAAAAAAGAAGCCATACAGATTATTTCCTCTTACTCAAAACAGTCAAACGAAGATCCGCTTGTTAAAATGAATGCCATAGCAGCCGAAGCAGTGCGGCTAATAAGAGAGCATGTTGGAGAGAATGGTACTATAATAAATGTGAAAGATAATTTTGTTAATCAGAAAAATGATATCCTACTGTATTTGTTACCCATACTAAAAATGGGCGATTTATTACATGATAATACTTTGGATGATGGTACCAATAAAATGGAAGGTCCTATTTCTAGTTTAATGCACAGTATAGGATCTGTTTTTACAAACCCAACCACACAAGAAGAATTACAAAAAAAAGAAAATGACCTTTAGGTCATTTTCAATTTTTATTTGATTCAGTAAGTTGTAAATTTTGAAATGCTTGCTTAATAATATTCCCCATTTTTCTATTGGCTTTTTCTACAGTGAGTCTAGCCATTAAATAACTAACTGTGGACTCTGCCCCCTGATTAAGGTTTACACAATTTTCTTCTACACCATCGTAACAACCGCCTGTGCATGGATTATACACAATTTGTTGCAAGTGATTGTTTCCTAAAAACCAACTAAATGCTATATTCATTTTTTTATGATATGCATTAGCACCAAAACAATTGTAAAATTTGTTTAGTGCCATTATGGTATATGCTACGTCAATAGGCTGCTCACCACCAATGGTTACCTCTGTTATTTCACTTCCTTTTTGTAACCAACCTTTATTGGAAACAACTTTTATTTTGTTTTCAACAAATATTTTCGACAGCAAAAAATCAAAACTATTTTTTGCTATTGTTTTGTAAATGTTTTCATTGGTTACATACCAAGCACAAAGCATTGCTTCTGGTAAAATACTATTGCCATAGGTTAAGTAGCTTTCAAACCATTGCCATTGCGGCTCTGCTTCATGCTTGTACATTTGTACCAATCTGTCAGCAAGGGCTGTTACCAAAGAAATGTTTCGCTCAGATGGATGTTGTGTATTGTAATAATACAAACCTTTAATTACAAAAGCCATTGCCCTTGTGGAATACATTTTTTTGATATTCAAAATAGCTTGCTCAATCAACTCAATGGTATTGTCAGTAATATCTGTAGGGAAATAATCTTCTAACGAAATTAAATAGCCCAAAGCCCAAATAGCCCTGCCATTTGAATCTTCTAAATTTGTTTCATCATTCTGCATGGTAAACAAACCATTTTCATCTACATAGTTTAAAAAATCTCCTTCTTTTTGAAAACAATATTTTATAAAGTTTAAATAGATTCTAATCAAATCTATATTGGCTTCATCATTTAATAATTCTAAATGCTGGCAAATGGCTACCATGGCTCTGGCATTGTCATCTAGCGTGTAACCAGTAGAAATGTCAGGCTGATTTATGTTTGAAAATTGCACCATTCCAAAATGGCTAGTCAGTTTTTTTATGTGCTTTAAATTTATATTTGGTAAATTATAGCCTAAAATAATATTGCCAGCACTAATTTTTTCAAAAACTTTTGCATGAGCGATGGCCGCATTTTCCCATGCTGTGGGTGCAATAGCGTGTAATCCATTTAAGCTAATATTATTTCTTAAATCTTCGTCGTTTAATAAAGTGGTAACAGCATCTGACAGTTGCAGTGCATTTTCAAAATCTACAATAATACCAGTATTGTTTTTTAAAACCTCTACCGCATGTGGTATAGGAGTAGAAACGATTGGGCAACCACAACTTAATGCGTAGGCAAATGTGCCACTTACCGCTTGATTAGGATCTTTGGACGTAAACAAATAAATATCTGTAAGCTGTAAGTATTCTAACAAAGTAGGAAGTTCTACATAATTATTTACAAATTGTACATGTTTTTGTAAATGGAGTTGCACAATTTTTTTTTCTAAAAAATCACGGTATTTTTCCCCATCGTTTTTTGCAACCGAAGGGTGGGTTTTACCAATAATTAGAAACAGTACTTGGCTGTTTTTTTTAATGATGGCTGGCAATGCATTCAAGGTAGTTTCTATACTCTTGCCTGAGCTTAATAGCCCAAATGTGGTAAGTATTTTTTTGTTGCCGAATTGGTATTTTTGTTTTAGCGTATGCTTGTTAGCGTGGGCTACCAAATGCGTACCATGTGAAATTACATTTATTTTTTTTGCATTTACTTGGTAATCTTTGTTTAAAATTATTTCTGACGTATTTGTCATTACAATCACCGAATGTGCCAATTGTATCAACGCATTTACATTGGCTTTTAATATGTCGTTGGGGTTTGGCAATACCGTATGGAAGGCAATGCAAACCGGCTTTGTAAGGGTTTGTATAAATTTTATTAAGTCTGCTTCGTTTTTGCTAAACAAGCCAAACTCATGTTGTAGCATTACAATTTTTATATTGTCATCAGCATTGATCATGGTAGCTAAACCCATGTAAGCAATATGACAATCTGTATGTAAAATGTACTTTACAGAGGCACCATACACAAACGATACTGGCTCTGATTCTAATGCACACACAGATATTTTAAATGATTGGCTAAATTTATTGTTCAGTGCTTTTATTAAATCTTGTGAATATGTAGCCAAACCACACTCCCTTGGTGGGTAAGAAGTAACAAATAATATTTCTGTTCTTTCCTCCTTTCTACTTATTATTTGTTGCCCATTTCTTATACTAGCGGTATAACTATTTATTGAATTACTAGCAAATTCATTTTCCTCTTTTCTTGTTATTTCATTTTTCATTTTTGTCAATATTTAAGATCAATTCATTTAGTAAATCTTTTAAGTTTATTGTAGTGCAAGCAATTTGTTCATCAGCTGCGCCATAATATATGTATAGCGTATTTTCTATTACAATGGCACCTGTAGGAAAACAGACATTATTTACTTCTCCTTTCAATTCCCATTGTTGTTCAGGTTTAAACAATGGATATGGTAAGCGAGCAATTTCTTTTAGTGGGTTATCAATGTCTACTAAAGCTGCACAAGCAGAATATACAAAACCATCTACTGTATCTTGTACGCCGTGATAAAATAATAGCCAGCCATGCTCAGTCTCTATTGGTGGACACCCACCACCTATATAGCTTGCTTCATGTTCAAACTTTGGGGTGAGCACTATATTATCTTGAAAATGTAAAAAATAGTTTTGCCAAAAATCGGTATTAAGTTCTGCCAAATTATCGATGCATACAAATTGTATATCAGGTTTTATTCTGTGTAAAAAACAAAATTTCCCTTTAATTTTTCTTGGAAAAAAAATTACATTTTTATCCCAAATAAAAACTTTTTTCCCATTTTTTTCTGTAAAACCGCCATCGCCATTGTATCTTAAATACTTTTCGTTCAAGGCGTTTTTGGTGCCTGCAAGTCTGTTAAATTCTTTGTGAGCCATTTGTGGTACTATCATCCCTAGCTTTTCCCATTGTATTAAATCTTTTGACGTAGCCAAACATCCTAATGCATTTACGCCATCGTAGGCTGTATAGGTTAAATAAAAAGTATCTTCTATTTTAGTAATGCGTGGATCTTCTACTCCGTGCATTTCGTACTCAAACTGAGGAAAGAGAAGCGGTGTATCCATTCGATGACCTACTACTAATGGCTTAATAAGGTTGCAATACCCAATACTAGAATAATTGCCCTTTGCTACGGCTCTATAAAACATATGAATAATTCCATTATGCATAATGGCGGCTGGGTTTAGTACGCCTTCTACTTCAAAACCCAATCCTGATTTCTTTAATACAATCCCTTCTTTCTTTATCTGTAACATATGTGCGTTATTAGTATTCTTATAAAGGAGCAGAGGGTTTATAATTTGTGAAAAGCTGCGTCAATGCAAAGTTTGGTCACATCTTAGTAAGGATAATTACAAAACTTTGGGTTTATGTTATATTATTCACAGATTGTTTTAGGGTAATGTTTTTATTTTTTTTTTATAAGGTTGGCATATTTTTATGATGTGTGAATCATGCAAATCTTACTAATAATTGTGTAATGCTTGTGAAGATATATGCCTGCACCTTTGTTTCATATTTATAAACGGATTACATCCTATATACGTTAGTTAGTTTTGGTAAACAGCGCCTGTTTCTACAGGTGCTCCTTTTCTCTCTTCATATTTATGATTGGGTGTATTAAAAAAATTTAAACAAAAACAGATTATGAAATTTTTCGCAACAGTGGCTATGGCTACAATTTTATTTACAACAGTTGTAAATGCACAACATGTAAATATTGGAATTAAAGGTGGACTTAACGTCTATAACATTAATAATGATAACAACTCTGAGTACGACTCAAAAATTGGTTTTAATGTGGGTTTGCTTGGGCATATTCATCTAGCAAAACAGTTGGCTTTTCAACCTGAGTTGGTATACTCTACGCAAGGTGCAAAATTTAAAACATTGGGTACTGAAACAAAATTAAACTTAGACTACATTAACATACCTATGTTGATACAGTATATGTTTGACAATGGTTTTAGACTACAAGCTGGGCCACAAGTAGGTTTTTTAGTGGGAGCTAAAACAAAAGTAGGTGATGCTAAAATAGATGTAAAAGATGACTTGAACAAAGTTGATTTTGGAATAGGAGCAGGCTTAGGGTATGTAGATCCAAAATCAGGGTTTGGTATAGACGCTCGATACAACCTTGGCCTTAGCAATATCAATGATAAAAGTACTGTAAAATCTTACAACAGAGGTTTGCAAGTTGGTGTTTTCTATCTTTTCAACCACAAATAATACGTTTGATATACAAGTAAAAAAGGGCCAACAATTTATGTTGGTCTTTTTTTATGCTTTGATCAGTAAGTAAATTATGCAATTTTTATTAAGAATTATGTAATAGAAAAGCAATTAAATAATCTCAATTTTAACTAGATATAATCAGCAAAAAAATAAAATTAATTATGAAAAAAATATTTTCAATCCTTATACTCGGTGTTTGTTTAATGAACTGCACACAAAATTTGGTTACAGGACGTAAGCAATTGAGTTTGGTATCAGAAACCGAATTGCAATCTATGGCTAAACAAGAATATCAGAGTTTTTTAACCCAAAATAAAGTTGTAAGTGTAAGCAGCAATAGAGATGCTGAAATGGTACGTCGTGTAGGTACACGTATAGCAAATGCCATAAAAAGTTACTACGATGCGCAGGGGCAAACATCTGTGTTAGACGGCTATGAGTGGGAGTTTAATTTAATAGATAATAAAGAAGTAAATGCATGGTGTATGCCTGGTGGCAAAGTGGTTGTATATACAGGGATATTGCCTATAACACAAAATGAAGCAGCGCTTGCGGTAGTGCTTGGTCATGAAATAACACATGCCGTTGCACAACACGGTAGCGAAAGAATGAGCCAAGGCTTGTTGCAACAGCTTGGTGGTACTGCGCTGCAAGTGGCATTAGCCAATAAACCTGCCCAAACACAAAATCTTTTTAATACAGCTTACGGTATTGGTAGCACGGTAGGAGGTACATTGCCATTTTCTAGAAAATCAGAAACAGAAGCTGATAAGTTTGGTTTGTATTTTGCCGCCATGGCTGGTTATAACCCACAAGAAGCTATACCATTTTGGGAAAGAATGGCAACGGCTGGCGGCGCAAAGCCCCCTGAATTTTTGAGTAGTCATCCATCGGATGCTACAAGAATAGCCAATATAAGAGCAAACATGCCTGCAGCATTAAAATTTTATAATCCTATAAAGAAGAAAAAATAAAATGTAAGGATGCTTAGTGGTGGGTGGAGAGACCCACCACTACATTAAAAATCTTATAAGCGTTTGCTTTTTTGGTTGAATATGTTTTGTGCATAATAGAAAAATGAAAAGGATAGCATTCCAAAGCAATATCCTGCTATTACATCAGTTGTATAATGTACTCTTAAATAAATTCTGCTAAAGCCAATTGTGATTATGGTGAATACCAACAACAATATAAGTACATATTTAATAAATATATTTTTTACATCTCTGTACACGAAATAAATAACAATACTAAAAAAAGTAAATCCCATAAAAGCATGACCACTAGGAAAACTTAAACCTGATACCTCTCTGATGAGTGGCATTGGAGGCCGTGCTCTATTAAATAAAAATTTTAGTGCAAACATTATTATAAGATTAAATATACCTATCCCCAGAATTTTTGCTCCCTCCCATTTTTCTTTATATAAAAAATTATATAGAAGTGCCAATGTTAGCCAAGCTGGTATTAAAAATTTGTGTGAACCCAATAGGGTAAAAACTACAATCATTTCCGTTCTTGCAATGGTATTGTACAACGATATTTCTTTGGATGCATAGTTGTCAAAAGCATTATTATTTTTATAAAAAATTTGATATACAATAACCATTAAAATGAGAATTGAAATTAAAGCAGGTATGAAAAATGGATTGTATTTTTTCTTTGGCCAAACCACTTTGGACGCTACAGCATCGGCATGATATGTTTGTTTTTTGTACATCTATTACTATAGCAATAATTGAGTTAAATTTTCAGACAAAATAATTCTATACCCTCGGATTTACCTTTTAAGTCAATAATACCCAAGCTTTCGCCTTGCCATTCCTTTAATTCACTGCCATCTACAAAATCTTTAGACATGATATATTTATGATTTAGTTCATTGCAGGCACTTCTAATTCTTGCAGTAGTGTTCATGGTATCTCCGCTCATGGCTAGGTCTTTTTTTATAACACCAATTTCTCCTACCGTTACTTCGCCCATATGTATGCCAACCCTAAAGTCGGGAATTATTCCATAATGCCGTTTAAAGTAATGCCCATTTTTTTGTATGTTTTTTCGTGCTTCAATAATAGCAGCCATACATTTTTTGCAGTTTTTTTTATCATACATCCATGATACTACAATTTCATCTCCTACATATTGATATATTCTTCCATCGTTTTCTATAATAGCCATGGATACATGAAAAATAAAATTTTTAATAAGTTTAAAATTTTCTATATGCCCAAGTTTTTCAGCAATAGGAGTAGAGTCTTTAAGGTCTATAAACATGATGATGCGTTTTTCCACTTTTGGTTGCATGTACTTGCCTAAAATAATATCTATAAAAACACCAGGAGAATATTTTTCATTTATTTCAATATAGAGTTGTGTTGTTACAAATAAAACAAGCCAGTACAATATTTTTCTTACAAGCCATTTGCTTTGTAATTTATCTTCAAGAAAAAGTTGTAATGCTTCCTGTGCTGTTTTGCCCAATACAAAAATGGTATCAATAAAATGAATAATAAAATTCATAGCAAATGAAGCAAATAATAAAATAATCGTTTTTATGATAAAATTTACTACTGCAGATTTATTGCGAAATAAATTTCTTAACGTAAATACAAATAAGTACCCCATAATGCTACTCATTATAAAAACGGCAGCTTCCCTTAGTAGTATAGATTTAAAAGGGCTTACCGTTTTAACATCACTTAAAAGAAAAGTAACTACAATATCAATAGTGGTCCAAAAAATAGCAATATATAAAACCGTGCGCAGCCGATACTTGCCTGCATTGGAAAAGAATGAATATGTTGAAGCAATGTTTTTCATGATCTATTTTTCAAATATTCATAAATATTTCTTTGCGCATTTTCTTTTTCGATTTTATTTCCACCTACGCTTACATGTGTATAATCAGAAAGTAATTGCACGGCTTTGCTAGTATCTTTCCATTGCATATCAAAATAGTCTAACAACTCTTTTCTACATACAGCATCTTTTATAGGCAGACATACTTCTATTCTATGATACAAATTTCTCGTCATTAAATCTGCAGAGCCCATAAACACAGTTGCTTCATTGTTTTCTCCAAAAATGAAGAAGCGACTGTGTTCTAAAAAGCCATCTACAATGCGGCGTACAGTAATGTGCTCGCTTATGCCTACAATGCCTGGTGCTATGCAGCAAATGCTTCTTACCAGCAATTCTATTTTTACACCAGCCTTGTTTGCTTTGTACAACCACCATATCATATTTGGCTCCTCAAGGTTATTTACTTTTATTCTGATGAGTGCTGGCAATCCTTTTTTTGCTTTTTTTATTTCTACACCAATTCTTTTTTCTAATTCATCTATTAGGTTAAACTGTGCAACCAATAATTCTTGAAACTTTATTTTTTCTGTAGCATTTTTTTTATGACCATGTTCTAAAAAATTAAATAGCATTTCCATGTCTTGTATAATCCCTTTTTGGGATGTCATTAAAACATGATCAGTATAAAACTTTGCGGTTACTTCATTAAAGTTGCCGGTACTTAATAAAGCATAAGCTTTATTTTCTTCAGCCACTTTTTTCTTTACCAAAGCTATTTTTGAGTGCACTTTTATTTGTGGCAAACTATATACAAGCTTAATGCCCGCTGCCTTCATCATTCTGCTCCATTTTATATTGTTGGCTTCATCAAACCTGGCTTTTAGTTCAATAAACACCACTACGTTTTTCCCATTTTTAGCGGCACTAATGAGTGCATGTGCTGTTAGAGAATCTGGCGCCAGCCTATACAACGTAATGTAAATGTCTGTTACAGCTGCATCTACAGCTGCTTGGCTAAAAAAAGATAACACAGGGTTATAAGATTGGTAGGGTAAATGCAATAGAACATCTTGCACTTCAAGCGTATTAAAAATATCTCCAAAGCCTTCTATCGGATTGTTTGTAAGTGGCGTTAATTTTTGTGATAGCAACATTTTTTTAAACGTTGGAAAAGCTGATAAGTCACTAAGATGATGATACCTGCCACCTGCAAACATATCTTCGTGTTTTACTAAAAATGCGTTGGCTAAAAAAAGTTGTATGTGGTGCGGCATTTTATTTTCAAACAAAAATCTTGATGGTAAACCAATTTCCCTTTTTTTTAAATTCTTTTCAATTTTATCTAATAAATTTCCACCGTATTCATCTTCCAAATTCATTTCTGCATCTCTATTAAACTTAAAACTATGCACACTCACAATTTTTGCATTAGGAAAAAGAAATGGCATGTTTTCCCTTATAATGTCATCTACAAATATTACGTGCTCTTTGCCATCTATGGGCTTTAATGCAAAAAAACGCTGTACATTATTTGATGGAATATTTACTATGGCTTGTTTTAAAGTACTATTATCAGTTTCTTGTAAAGTAACTACAAAATACAGTTGATTGTTTTCTGGCAAAAATAAATGAACGTCGTTTCCGTTTAAAAATACAGGCTGTAGAAATGCCAATATTTTGCAGAAAAATATTTCCTTTATTTCTTTTTTATGTACGTCTTTTATAAAGATATCGTAATAAAACACAATGCCTTTTTCTTCAAGCAAAGGAATAATTTCTTGGGTGAGAATTCGCCCAAATTCTTCTAAATGTCGATTGACTTCTGCCTTAATTTTTTCCGCAATATCATCTGTAATTTCTATGCTTGCTTTAGCCTTTATCTTATTATTTAATTTAGATAACGCAACAACTACTGGGTAACGTACCCTAAAAAACTCATCAAGATTGCTCGAAAAAATAGAAAGGAATTTCATTCTTTCAAACAATGGTAAAGCACTATCTGATGACTCTTGTAGCACATTGAGGTTAAAATCTAGCCAACTTAAATCTCTATTTAATAACATAATTTACTTAATTAAAAAGGCGAGCCAGTGCCAGGAGTAATGGCTATATGTTTACTAGCTGTGTGAAAAAAGAAATACGCTATGCCAAAGGCCAACACAGAAGCAATGATTCCTACCATAAAAATATTGTAAGCAAGTCTTATCAATTTATATTTTCTGCCCAATACAATTCCTAAGGTGTAAATGTCTTTTATGAGTGAGCCATATAAATAATCAGTATCCTGCATCATTTCACGCATAGCCACATCATATTCTTCAAAAGATTTTTTATAAAAATTTCCAAAGAATAACAAATTTGTTTTCTTTTCTAATACTTCTTGCCTAGTAAAAAGACCACTGCCAAGCTTGGGCCTAGTAGCAATGATTGAAATAACAATGGTAACTACGGCCACCAATAAAAATAGCAACGTAGGTATCGTTAAATAGGGCACTTCTTCTAGTTTTCTTAATAACACACCTAATATTACAGATATAATAATGGCATTAACGGAAATTAAAATATTTGCTTTGCTATCTGCCATGTCGCTCAATTTTAAGTGCCCTTCGGAGGTGGTTCTAAGCATGGTTTGTATACCCTTAGACATTAACCCTGTTTTATCTTTTTCTATGTCATTTAAGTTTAAAAATTCAGCTTCTACTTTTCTAAGTTTTGCTACATTTTTTTCTAACTTTTTCATGTTTTTTTGTTTCCCTTCTTTTAGCAAATCTTTACAATATTTTGTATAATATTCATGAGCGCTTAGCATTTCCAATGTTTTCATGTACCACTCCCTTTCTGTAAATATTATACCCGTTAGTTTGGTTTCTTCCCATACCTTTATATTGCTTTCTTTAAATTTTTTGATGCCAAAATGGTATGCGTCCGCATCGCAAATAATCTGTTGCGGTAAGCTTTCATGCTTGTGTGGCATACGAGTGGCTAAAATATTATCTTCAATTTTGCTGGCTAATACTTCATCGGTTGAATTTGCTTTTATAAAAATTAACATTAGCTCTACACTTTTTTCTTCGTGTTTCAATGCATCTGTGAATAAATACCCAGTATCATGAAACCAAGAAGCAACGTATAGTGCAAGCATATCTTGCTCACTTAAATAATAATGACCTGCAATTTCTTTTGTTCGTTCTACTACTTGTTTTGTATGCTCTAGGTTGTGATATACAAGGTTGCCATTTTGATTTTTGGTGAACAAATCAGTTACATATTGCTCAGTCTTTTTGTATAAATTATTCAATTCCATAATTGTGTTTTAAAAATTGAGTTTGAATTTTGTACCCAGCGTAAAATTGAATAAATTATCTTCAGGCGATTTTGCTATGGTAAGAGAAAGCATCATTAAATTGTAAGGAACATAATATATTCCTCCACCAGCATCGCCATGCCATTTTTTAGAATTCTCACCACGAAGCCACACTTTGCCTAAATCGTAAAAGCCTACAAGCCCTACATCTCCAGGCAATACATACGATTTAGATTTGAATAATTTAAACCTAAGCTCTGTACTTGCATATAGAATGGATGAGCCTGAAAACCTGTTTTTTCTATACCCTCTTAAAAAATTATTTGTACCTAAATTAAGGGCTTGAAAGTATTCAAATTGCTTGCTAAAAATATGCCCACCACCAACATGCAATTCAGCACTCACTCTGGATTTGTCGCTTATGCTTGCATAAATCGTCATGTCTGATGTAAGCTTGGTAAGTGCATGTGTATTGGAATTAAAACCGCGTAACGAAGAAAATTCTGTAAACCAAGTGATGCCTCGTGTAGGAAAGGTTTCATTGTTTACATAAGTAAGATCCAATTTAGCTTTACCACCAAAAAATCTTTTTACGCCGTAAACACTCAAGGAGTCGGTGCCAATGATGGTTGGGTTACCAAGTATTCGCTTGTCATTGTCTTTATACCTACTCCAATAATGGTAATAAGTAGGGCCAATAGAAAATTGTACTATGTCATTAAATCTTTGTCTAAACAACACATCGGTTTCGAAGTATTTGTAGCGCACTCTATAAAATGCAATTTTATTTTTTTTGTCATAAACCGACTCATTACCAAAACCAAAAAAGTTATTTAGTGTTGGGTTTACAAACTCTGAATGTATAACCAAGTCTTTGTTAAAAACCAATTTTGTAAATGCAGCTTCGTATTTTATTTTGTAAGCACCTTCCGTAGGCGCATACAGGGTTTTTAGCTTTTGATCTGTAGCGTAAGGCTCTTTTCTAAAACCATACGTGCGTTTAGAAAAACCAATGCCAACTAAAATATTATCTTCGGCATTGAACCCTACATTTATTTGTGGAAAACTTTTTTTGTTGTATTGAAAACCAGTGCTCCTATATTCATTTACTTGGTAATTGGTTGACAATTCCTTCTTTGTTCTGTGCACGTTTAGAATGGCATTTTTTTCTAAAGATAAATCGTACAAAAAATTGCGCACATTGCCTTTCAAATTAAAACTATCATTTCCTTTACCACCAATAATTCTAATTTTTATTTTGGATGATACATCTTCATCTATTTCAAATTTATCATCACCATTTAAGCCATATAATCTTATTTCTTTGGTTACTTTATCGTCAAATATTCTGTTGTACATTATCGAGGCAGAGTCGGTGGCATCAAGTTTTTTATATACAGTAACTTGTAATCCTAACTCGTTTTTCTTTATATGAAAATACTCGGATTTATTGCTTCCTGTTACAGAAACGGTATTGGAAATAAATCGATAATATTTCAATGCTTGCGATAGTAAATCGCCTCTTCTGCTTATTAATTTGGCAGCAATTACTTGAGAATCCAACGCAGCAATTTCTTTTGGAAACTTTTTTACCGCATTGTGAATTACTTCATCAGACATATTTTGCTCAAATGTTTTTATAATCTCTTTCCATTTTGCTTTATCTAGATTATTTAAAAAAGTTCTATCAAAGTCTCTTGCATTAAAATTAAAATCATTAATGTTTTTTATATGACTTTTAAATCCGCCCAAAAAAGGCATTTGTTTTCTAGATAAATACTTTACCAACAACCCATCAGAATTAAAAAATGCTTGATCTCTGTCTCTTGGTATTGGGTAATACAATTTCCCCTTGCCAGTATCTTCCGTTCCCCATTTCCATTGGCCTGCATGCCTATCAAAGTCTGCAATCAATATATCTAGCAAGCGTGCATTTAATACTTTTTCTTGATCTACATGATGGTCATTATCTTCTAACATTTTATTAATTATTTTGTTGGTACTTTTAGCATCCTTTTCTTTATTTCCTGGATTTCTGTTTTCCAACATCACAAGAGAGTTGGCAAACATTTCTCTGTATTGGCCAAAAGCATAATCATCCGGTACAAAAAACAATTCTGGTTCTGGGGTTATAATGTCTGCCGCTTTTGCCAGTTCTGCTACTACGAGAGGCGCATATGGGCTGCTGGCAGATATCATATCCTGCACAATTACTTGTGCAATAGTTCCTCTTAAATTTAGCGGTAATGCATTTTCAGGATCTTTATCAACACTTCTCAACGTCCACTCTGTGCCACTTTTATCTACCAATTGTAATGACATTGTTTGTTTTCCACCACCCAAGCTTTTTATGGTAAGGCCACCTTTTACCTTTCTAATATTAAATTCTTTTATAGCAATAGGCGTACTCCATTCTTTTCTATAATTGTTACCTAAAAAAGTTTTACGAAAACCAGTATTGGCTTTGTATTTATCACTTGCAGAAATGACTACACTATCTTTAAATTTATATTCTACTTGCCTTGTAGTATCCTTCGGTTTCGGTAAAGCAATTTTAGAAAAATTTAAAATAGTATCATTGGTATAATCCATTTTTGCAGAATCACCATCTACTACATATACTTTTGCGGTTACGTTTTTATTTTTTGAAACATCCAAGGTTACAAAACCGGTTTTTCCAATGGCATACAATGTATTTTTACTTTTAGATACTCTTGTGTGTTTGCTACCACTCCCACTTACAATATAATTATAACCACTATCTCTTATTAATTGCAAAGAGTGGTCGTGCCCAGAAACGAATACAACATTCTTATTTCCCTTTACTACTTTCTCTACATCAGCTATCATTGTTTGATATAGCGGGTGCTTTAAATCTTGCTCAGTACCAAATACAGCTCTTGTAAGTGGATACACAGAACCCAATAATGGCAGGGGTATATAGAGATTTGGTATGGCATCCGTAAAAGGGAATATGTGTTGCTTAAAAGTAAAATAGCCGCCATGTGGGCTATAACTCCTAAAAGGATGGTGCATAGCTAACAATACCATTTTATTAGCATTCTTCGATAAAATTTCTTCCAACTGTGCTAGTATTTCTACTTTTGTTTTGTATGGACAATCAGACTCTACACCCGGCTTTTCTTTTTCGTGTAGCCACCACTGGCTATCCATCATTACCAAAATAATATCGTCGGTTATTTTTATTTCTTCAGGGCCGGGGCATCCATCACGTGGATACATCGTTACATTATTGTTGCCTAAATAATCAATGTAAGATTGTACCCTTAAAATAGATTCGTACCCGTTAGCACCGCCATTTGCCCAATCATGATTGCCAGGTACAAAATAAACTTTTGCTTTGCTTGTACCAGCAATTTGTATTTGAGAATCCAATGGTGCTTTTGCAATATCATAGGTGGGTAATGAATTATCTGGCAATCCAGTTTTGTATAAATTATCTCCTAAAAAAATGATGGTTGTTTTTTCGTCTAGTTGTATTAATCTTTTTACCGCATTCACTACAGGGTGCTTACCATTGGTAAGTTGCCCAGCATCGCCTACTAGTACAATCCTTGCCTGTATGCTATCCTGCGCCATAGTAGTACCTGTGCAGGTACACAAGCTCCACAGTATTATTGCCAAACTCTTCATAATCCCTTTTGTTTATTCTTTATTATTAAAATATTTGAAGAACCTGTTTTTTTAGATTCGTTGGAAACAATCATATCTCCCCATGGTGTAAAAGCAATTCCTTCTGGCTGCTTGTATGTAGCGGGGTCTAATTTGTACATGGCTTTATATTTTCCTTGCCTATCTGTTACTAATATGATGTAGTTTATAGATGATAAAATGTACAACTCATTTGTAATAGGGTTTATGGCTGTAGCAGATGAGCGTAGTTTTATTTTTTCTTCGTGTAGTTTTTGGGCTATGGGTAATAGATCAATATTGTAAATAGATTGTTTATATGTTTTTGAAACAATATCATAACCCCACGCTGTTGCCATTTTACTACCATCATCTTCACAGTTTTTGCACAGCAATACCATTTGTTGTAGCGTATCGTCATAATACAACGATTCAAATTCGTTTGTTTTTTTACTTGCATTAGGAAAAGGGGATAAGCTGGTTATAATATCTTCACCGTTTCTGAATTGAATGGTTTCAATATCTCCATTGCTTACCAATACATAAAAAATGCTATCGTGCAATACAATGTCTTCATAGTCACGTCTTTTATCAAAGCGCCATTTTTTTATTTTACTGGTATGGTTAAGTTCTATTTTAAATAACCATCCATCTTCATCTGTAATGGCAAATATGGATGAATCTTTTGGGTAAAAAGCTACACCCGATATTTCAGCTAGGACATCGGGAAGCTTTATTAGTATTGGGTTTTCAAAATCGTATCTACTAGAAGAAGCTGGTAGAGCTTTATTTTTTTGTTGTTGGCACGATGAGAATAACGTAAATAGTAAAACTACATAAATAAAAAATTTCCTATTTTTCATACTAAATTTTTGCTATAGATAATTAACTTAACCAATGCAAATTTTTTATGATGAACATAGTTAAGGTTATTAAAATTAGACTTTACTGCTTGGGATGTTATTACACAATATTTGATAAATATTGCATGATTCACAGTTGTGATGATGTATTAAGTTTAAGATTTAACACTATTATAAATGTTTGCCCCTTTTTAATAAAATCTATATAATGTTAGAAGCAAATTTTGTAATGATAACCACAAAAGTATGTTACCCAGCATCACCTGAGTCTTTCTTTTTAAGTACAAGTTTTTTAATAGTGAGTTTGTTATTTATTTTTTGTACAATCTTCTTTGCAGGAAAAGGCGTTTCATCTCCCAATAAAATGGCCCACGCTTCCATGCCTTCTATTCTATCGAATAATATTTTTAAAATAGCAATGGTAGGTAATGCTAAAAAAACGCCCGGGATTCCGAGCAGCATTCCTCCGCCAATGGCTCCTAGCATGGTTATCAACGCATTAATTTTTACTTTGGCTCCTACAATTCTTGGCATTAAAAAATTAGAGTCTATAAAATGTACAATCAATAATCCAATTGCCATCCACACAATTTGGCTCATACTTGCAGATGTAGTGAGCGAAACCAATGCAGTAAAAATAATGCCCGAGTAAATGCCAATAAAAGGCATAATATTTAAAACGCCAGTAAACACGCCTAAAAAAATGGCATATTTTATTCCAATGATCATTAGTACGATGGAGTTGCTGGTAGATATAATGGCCATTTCTATGAGTAAGCCCGACATATAGTTTTTCATTACTTGTTTGGTGCCACCAATTACATCTTCAATACTTTTTTTATCTTGGTTGATAAATAAGGTGAGTAAAAAACGTTTTATCGTATGCCTGTAAAAAAGTATAAGAAAAGAATATATCAATATAAACAGTGAAAAAGCTACTGATTGTGTAACAGTATAAAATGTTTCTCTTACATATATCATGCCCGATGATTGCACACCTTGCGATGCACTATTGAACAACGTTTTTTGCTGAGATAAACTGATGCTAAATTTTTGTTGAAGCCATTGTTGCAAAGTTTGATAATGGTCTGCAAGGTTTTTCTTTATGGCTGGGATGTCGTTTAAAAAGGTAATAATTTGTGCTGATAGTAAATACACAATGGCTGCAAAAACCACAAAAGCTAGAAGCACTGCCAGTAGCGCTGCTATGGCTCTTGGTAGTTGTATCTGTTCTAAAAAATTAGCAATTGGTAGTAATAGAATTGAAATGAGTACCGAAAAATATAAAGGCACAAATATGGCTTGACACTGAATAATGATAAATCCTATGAGTACTACTAACAGTAATCTAATGCATAGCTTAACTGTATATGGCCATTGCTCAAAAGAAGATATAAATGAATTTGGTTGTTGCAAACAATAAGTTATTAAGAATTAAATTAATTGAAAATATAAAAATGGGTTCGTTACTACGAACCCATTTTTCACTAAAAACCACTGCCTGAAAAAATTTTATCGAAGAAGAATAATTAATAAAATAATAATAATGATTGCTCCAACCGATATATATACTTTGCTATCCAATCCACTAGAGGCATTCATTTCTTTTTTCATGCTTCTCAACTCTTTTCTCAAAGCTTTTTTATCTGAATTGGTTAGTGTGGTTTTATCCATATTTTTTATTTCAAATAAGCGAACAAGCATTGCTTTTGCATGCTCAGAAGGTTCTTCTTCTATTATTATATTATTTGTTGGATTAAATGACTGTATTGAAGCTTTTGCTTTGGGTGCCGACAATGTGTTTAAAGAACAAATAATGAATGCGATTTGTAAAAACTTTTTCATGTTCATAATATTTTTTTAAATTTTCTAGAAATTATTTTATATCTACCATTAGGAAAGAAAACGGTTGTTAATTATATCATAAAGGTGGGCTTTTTTAAAACTTTATAATTACAGAATTTTATGTAAAACTTGCATCATTCACAGATTAGAATTTTGATCTTTTTCTTTTTTCTCTATAATTTCTGTCTCTATTAAATCAGCATATTCTTTAGAAAGTTCTACTATTTCTTTTTCGGTTTTTCCTTCTGCATGTATAACAGCATTGCTTGCAGGCTCATGCGATGCTATGAGTTCATTTATTTTTAAATGTATGAGTGCACTAAAACGGTTAAACGATTTTTGGATAATGAATAAACTTAAAAAAGTAGTTCCAAAAATGATATCTCCAATACTTTGATGAGTGCTTTGTGTGTAAAACTCTTTATTGCTCCACCAAAAAAGTACCATTATAAGTGCTAATGCAAACGTGATGGAATTGCCTAAAATACTTGTAACGGTACTTGTTACTTTCTCAAAAATCCTTTCTGTGTGACCGTATATATTTTTCATTCTAATTTTTATTTTAGCTTATTAATGTTGTTGGAACTGGTACTACCGCTTTAGCTATATCGCTTGGAGGTACTCTGCCAGAATACATTTTAGCATATGCGGCTGTAAATTCTGCACCAAAAAACATGATCATAGAAGAATACGACACCCATAATAAAATAAGTACAACAGAGCCTGCCGCGCCATATATAGACGTAGGCTCAGCTTTTCCAAAATAAAATGCCAATGCCGTTTTACCAATGGTAAATAGTAAACCTGTTACTAAAGAACCCAACCAAACATGTTTCCATTTTACTTTTGCATCAGGTAATATCTTAAACATAAGTGCAAATAATGTGGATATAACTACCAAAGAAAAAATAAAGTTTAATATATGAAAAAATATTAATCCTGCCTCTGAAGTATCTGCCTTTATCCAATTGCTCATAGCAGCTAATGCTGCCGAAACCACTAATGATATTAACAATAAAAATGCAATGGCAAATATTAAACCAAATGAAAATAATCTTGCTTTTAAGATGGGCAATATGCCTTTTTTTGTTACAACTTTTACTTGCCAAATAGTATTTAATGTTTTTTGTAATTCTACAAATACACCCGTAGCACCTATCAATAAAATGATAATGCCTATGATGGTGCCAAATGTGGTCGACTTTGTTTGGCTAGCATTTGTCAACATGTCTTTTACCTGCATTGCTGTATCGGCTCCCATCGTCATGCTTACTTGGCTAATAATATTTTCATTTACTACTTCTTTTCCAAAAAAATATCCAGTAATAGAAATGATGAGTAAGAGCAAACCTGGAATACTAAAAATAGCATAATAAGCAATGATGGCACTTTCTCTAAATGGATCTTTTTTACTCCATTCAACAACAGTTAGTTTTAATAGTTTGCCAATGTCTTTTATTATTATTTGCATGGTTGTAATATTTTAATTCATTACCCAAATGGTAAAATTTAATAAAGTAGCAAAACTTACCCACATAATATAGGGTACAAGTAACCATGATGCGCTCCTATTTATAGTGGCAAAGCTAAGCATGGTGGCAGCAATGGTTATTACCATTATTACAATATTTATTAATGCCAATAAGGGAGAATGAAATCTAAAAAATAAAATGGACCAGCAGAAATTAAAAAATAATTGAAAAAAGAAAATACACATGGCATTTGTTTTTTTTAGATAAGGTGCATCGCTTTTCCATACAAGCCAAAGCGCAATACCCATGAGAAGGTAAAGTAATGTCCACACAGGCGCAAAGAGATAAGCAGGGGGATTCCAAGATGGTTTGGCTAATGTATTAAACCATATATTGTTATTTGTATTTGAGAGTAATGCACTAGCTATACCCACTGCTTCACAAAGAAGTATGGCAACAATTAATTTAGAAATGGGCGATATCTTTTCTTTAGACATGATAAAATAGTTTTGGTACTAAATAAAATAGCGGAAAAGATAAAAGTCTTTTCCGCAAGATAAGCATTGGGTATTCAATTAATTGCTTTCTACCAATGCGTCTCGTAGGGATATTATTTTATTTTGATCTGCTTCTAATAATTTATTTTGTGCAGCAAGAATCGTTTGTTGCTCAGCTGTTAGGTTTTCCAACTCTTCAGTAAGTACACTTTCATATGCATCTTGTGCTGCTTTTTCCCCATAGTCGCAAGAGTTTAAAATGGCTTTTCTGTCATTGCCCGTAAGTGCTGCTTTTACATCCATCCACACTCTAAAAAACTTGCCGGTTAATCTAGTAGATTCTGTCGGCTCTCCACCTAGTTTTTCCACTTCATTTTCCAAATCCTCATTGCATTGCTCACTTGTTTTCATAAAACCTGCAAACAAAGTTTTTAAATCTATCTCTTCTGTTTCTTTAGATGCTGTTTCGTAACCTTCAATTCTGTCATTATTTATTTGTATAATTGAATTTAATACGTCAATCGTTTTTTCGTTGTCCATGTTATAATTTTTTAAGTGTAAATGATAAATCAAAATTCCCTATTTCTGTTTTATGAATTGTTATACAATTGTATATATTCCTTTCAATATTCACAGATAATATTCGATTTATAAGTACTTTACAATAAAAGATCGTCCCAAACGAATGAGACGACCTTTCCCCTATTGAAACCTAAAAACATCTTAATTTTTGTATAGTGTTTTGCTTTGTATATTTCCTGTACCATCATCATATTTTACCAAGTACATACCGCTCGGCAATGCACCAACGTTTACTTGTGTTTGATATGTATTTTGCTGAGTAAGTTTTTGTAAAATTACTTTACCATCTGTAGTGTATAAAATAATTGTAGCTCTTTCTGCAGACTTATTGTGTTGTATGGTTACTATATCTGTAGCGGGTGATGGATAGATTTCTAGTTGGGCTAGTGTTTTATTTTTGCCATATACTTTTATTATGGGTGTATATTTACTTCTACCATCAAAGTCAATATTTCTTACTCTGAAATAAGTCGTTTGATTTA
>JAYSWO010000373.1:0-3594 GCA_043717975.1 Ferruginibacter sp.
GCAAAAATAATGTACTGGGAATTTAAGATGGATAGGTATTTCTTTTTTAAAAATACCAAAAACCGTGCTACCAGTACCACTCATGGCACTGTATATGGCTCCGTTTTCGTAGAGCATATTTTTTATTTTTTCAATTTCGGGGTATTTTTTAAAAATAGGTATTTCAAAATCATTTTTTATAACGTTTTTCCAAGTGGTAATATCCTGTTTTATTTGATATTCTAAATTGTCAATAGGAGAGAAGTTGTTTTGGTATAATGCTGTAAAGGCTTCTCCTGTATGTACATGTATGTTTGGATTTACAATTAAAAATGTATAAGCCGATAAGTCAATATTTATTTGTTGTAAAATTTCTCCACGACCTGTAGCATAGCATGGTTTGTTGATAATGAAAAATGGGCAATCGCTACCAAGCATTAACGCATATTCCATTAATTTTTCTTGAGTAATGTTTAAGTTAAACTTTTTGTTGAGTAATAATAAAACTGCCGACGCATCTGCAGAACCGCCGCCCAAACCTGCACCCATAGGGATATTTTTGTGCAAGTGCATTTTTATAGAAGGTATTTGTGGAAAATCTTTTTTGAGTAAATGATAGGCTTTTACACAAAGATTATTATCATCAGAAACATTTACAATATTGCCTGTAGAAGTAAAGACAGTATCGTTTTCATTATCCGCTTCTATAATTTCGATAGCATCTTTTATACCAATAGGATAAAAAACAGTTTCAAGATTGTGGTAACCATCTGGTCTTTTTTCTGTAATGTTTAATCCAATATTTATTTTACAATTGGGAAAGCTGATCATTAATCTGAAGGATAATAATGAATAAAAAGAAAAGTGCTTCTAGTAGTTAGAAATCTTACATCTGCAATCTTACATCAAAAATCTAATTCTTCCCTCTACTCTTTATCTCATCTCTTATAGCAATGGCTCTTATATAATCTTCGTGCTCCAACACTTCTGCTAAAAGCGTATTTAATTCATCTAAACTTAGGGAATGTAAATTTTCGCCACTACCACTTGTAGTAACAGTAGGCGATGTAGCACTAATTTCTTGTTTCGGATTCATGTCTTCATCCATCATTACCCCAGCTTGGTCAAGTATGTGGTCGTATGTAAAGATAGGGCAACCAAATCTTACCGCTAAGGCCAATGCATCTGATGTTCTACTATCAATTTCCACCGTATCGTTTTCGCTACTGCAAACTAGTTTAGAGTAAAAGATACCTTCTTGCAAATCGTTGATTACTATTTCGTGCATGCTCACATTAAAAGCCATCATAAAATTTTTCATAAGATCGTGCGTGAGGGGGCGGCTGGGGCTCATACGTTCCAGCGCTACGGCTATGGCTTGTGCTTCAAAACCACCAATTACAATCGGCAGCCGTCTCAAGCCATTTATTTCGCCTAACACTACGGCGTATGATTGTGTTTGTGTTATGCTGTGCGAAAGGGCTACTATTTCGAGTTCTATCTTCTTCATAAATATAAATACGAAACTAAGGTATTTTGGTAAAATTATTTATGATTGAGTGAAGCAATTTTAAAAGAAGTTTATTTCTATTCAAAGTTGAACAAGTTGTTGGAGACTTGAAGCTTATTAGCCAAAAAGACATATATTGAAAACTTCGGTTGATATTGCTACACAAAAAGTATTTTGCAGAGATTGGAAAAAGTCGTTTTCTCAGATAGGTAAGTTGGGGTGCTTTGCAAAAATAGGGGGTATAATGACTCTATGACAAAAGCTAAAAATTTTTTTCTTATATACAAAAAATGATATAAACGAAAATGCCGCAAACCAATACAGCTTGCGGCATAATAACTTTATAACTTTCAACTTTGAACCATCAATTTACTTATGCGTGCTTTATCTTCCTCACCGCCTCTATAATCTTTGGCATCACATCAAACGCATCGCCCACAATGCCATAATCCGCTGCTTTAAAGAAAGGAGCTTCAGGGTCTTTATTTATAACTACAATTACCTTACTACGGTTTACGCCTGCTAAATGCTGAATAGCGCCCGAAATACCAACGGCTATGTATAAATTTGGTGCAATGGCCAATCCTGTTTGTCCTACATGTTCATGATGTGGGCGCCAGTGTATATCTGCTACAGGACGGCTACAAGCTGTAGCTGCACCTAGTAATTTTGCTAGGTCAGTTATCATTCCCCAATTTTCGGGACCTTTCAAACCTCTACCACCACTTACCACTATATCAGCTTCACCTAGTGGTACCTCGCCTTTTACTAAATCAGTACTTACTACTTGTACTTTTGCTGCATCTATTGTAGCAGCAAAAGGAACCACTTCGGCCGTACCGCCCGTTGTTATGATGCTAAACGAATTTGGGTTAAGCGCAATTATCTTTTTAGCAGTTGTTACGGTAATGTTTGCAAATGCTTTTCCACTAAATACTGTTTTTCTTACCGTAAATCCATTGCTCAAATCTGGCAATGCCGCAGCACCAGATACCAATCCAGCTTTCATGCGCACACTCAATCTTGGTGCAATGGCTTTGCCCGTAGTATTATTTGAGAATATTACTACGTCTGCATTCTCAGCAGCCTGTGCAATGACTTTGGCAAACACTTGTGCATCAAAATTGTTTAATGATGCATCAGCTACTGTATGCACTTTGCTAACTCCATAATTACCTAAACTTGCTACATCATCACTTACATTTCCAAGCAAAATGGCCTCTGCATTTGTGCCTGTAAGTTTTGCAACTTCGGCTGCATAGCTAGCTGCTTCAAATGAACTCTTTTTTATATGTCCGTCTTGTTGATCTATAAAAACTAAAACCATGATAATTAATTTATAAGTATTTTAAAATGCTTTTGCTTCTTCATGTAATAATCTCACCAATTCTTCAGGATTGTCTGCACTTACTAATTTTACCCCAGACTTTGCAGGTGGTAAATCAAACGATGCAATACTCGTATAACTTTCTACAGCAATCGGTTCTACTACTTTCAATGGTTTTGTTCTTGCACCCATAATCCCTTTCATATTTGGTATCCGTTGTTCGGCCATTCCTTTTTGACAACTTACTACCAATGGCAATGAAGCTTTATCTGTTTCTTCACCACCGTCTATTTCTCTTACTACCGTAGCTATTGTACCATCAATATCAAATTTTATTGCATGGGAAATATATGGCATATCCAATATTTCTGCTACCATGCCACCTATTGATGAACCATTATAATCTATTGTTTCTTTTCCAGTAAAAATTAAATCGTAGCCACCATCTTTAGCTACAGATGCTATTTGCGATGCTATATTAAAGCTATCTGCATTATCCGTATTTACCCGAATGGCTTCATCGCCACCAAGCGCCAATGCTTTACGAATAATAGGCTCGCTTTCTGCACCTCCTACATTTACCAAATGTAAAACCGTTGCTGGGTCAGCTTCTTTTAGTTCCAAAGCTCTTACCAAGGCATACCATTCGTCGTATGGGTTAATAATAAATTGTACACCATCTGTAGCAAATTTCGTATTGTTATCTGCGAACGCTATTTTTGAGGTAGTATCGGGTGTTTTACTAATACAAACAAGTATTTTCATGCTCTATATTTTA
>JAYSWO010000374.1:0-3570 GCA_043717975.1 Ferruginibacter sp.
AGCTGATGCTCAAACCTCTACAGATATTGCAATGCCATTAAATAAATTTATAGCCTGGCTCTGTACAAATAGTGCCATTTACTTTTACCGTATTTGATGCTATTATTTCTATGGCTTCTCTTCTAGAACTAACTCCACAATGGGCTAAAAATTTATTTAATGGCATTGCAATATCTGTAGAGGTTTGAGCATCAGCTATGGGTTTTGCTACTGCTTTACCACCATTTTTCTTTGGCTCAAATACTGCTTTTTTATCAATTCTTTTAGGTTCTTTATCAGGAATGACTATACCTTTTTTGGCTTGCCTAGCTTTGTATTCTTCTGCTTTTTTTGTTTCAAAATAAGCTCGCTTTTCCTTTAGCGCCTTTTTCTTTTCTTGGCGATATTCTTCTTTTATTACGCTATTCTTCTTGGGATTGATAAATTTCTTAAAAGCATCTTGTGCCATAATGTAGAATTTTTGCTGTTTTACAACAGTAGGTGAATGGCAAAGATAGTGTTTCTTTGCCTAATGGTTGTTCAGAGGGGCTTTTAACAAAAGACTTTGGTATTTTGTTTGCACAAAAAAAGGATGCATTGCTGCATCCTTTTTAAACGATTTTCCTATCTTAGCTTACAATTCCTCTAACATATTGGCACTCTCAGAATTTCCTCGCTTTTCCTTCAATTTAGCCTCTAGTTTAGCATATTGTTCTGTGCTCAAAATAGCTTTTAGCTTTGCCTTTCTTTCTTCATGAATTGCTTTCATTTTTTGTTTTTTCTCTTCCATTGTTATTTTATCCTGCGCTTTCAAGTCATCCATTTTTGCTTTTGTTTCTTGCTTCAGTGCCCTCATTTGCTTCATCTGCTCTCTACTCAAATTTAATTCCTTCATCATCTCTCTTTTCTCCTGTTTGCCTGCTCCTTTTTGGCGTATTTCTTTTTTTGAACTATCTGCATATGCTCTTTCTACCTGTGCTGTTGATGACAATACAAACAAACAAGCTACGAACGATAATACTACTATTTTTTTCATGGTTTTAATTTTCTGTTTTATAGACTTTTTTTATAGTAAAAGGTTTAATCTTAAAAATATCATTACTGTACAGTAGGCTGGTTTTCTCTAGCCTGCATTTTTGGCGATCTTGATTTTTTTCCTTCTTTCCTATGCTTTTTCATTTCTTGCATTTTAGCTTTTTGCTCAGGCGAAAGTAAAGCCGCCATATTGTTTTCTTGCTCAGCTTTAAGCGCAGCCTTTTTCTCTCTCATTTCTTTTACCGTAATGTTGTCTTGCGCTTTTAAAGCTTTACGCTTAGCCTTCATATCTGCATGGTTGGCTTTCATTTTTGCTTGTTGTTCTTTTGTAAGATTAAGCTCTTTCATCATCTTACCTTTTTCGTGCTTTCCTTTGTGGCGCTCTGTTCTTTCTTTAACTTCTGTAGGCCTTTCTGTTTGTGCTGTACTTACTAAAGTAAACATGCATGCTGCTAAGGATAATGCTAGTAATTTTTTCATGGTCTTATTTTTAATTTTATTTGTTATGTATCATAGACGCTGCACGAAACAAATGGTTTAATCAATAAAATGTTAAAGAAAACTAACCCTTGTTTGCAAGCTGCCCACAGGCTGCATCTATATCTTTTCCTCTACTTCTGCGTACCCTCACATTTATTTTATGTTTAATAAGATAATCTGTAAAAGCATTGGTTCTTTCTTCATCGGGTTTCATAAAAGAAACGCCAGCTATGGGATTGTACTCAATTACATTTATAAGATGAGTGGGTACTTGTTTATAAATTTTAACCAAGTTTTCTGCATCTTCCAACGAGTCGTTTATGTTGTTAAACAAAATATACTCTAGCGTAATTTCATTCTTTGTTTTAAGATGAAAATATTGCAACGACTCTATTAATATTTTCAAATTGTTGCTTTCGTTTATGGGCATTATCTCTGTTCGTTGCCCATCTGTAGGCGCATGTAGCGATACGGCTAAATTGAAACGTACACCATCATCGCCCAGTTGTCGTATCATTTTAGACACACCTGCCGTAGAAACGGTAATACGATTCGGACTCATATTCATACAATCCGAAGCGGTAATTTTATCAATGGATTTTAATACATTTTTATAATTGAGCAATGGTTCACCCATACCCATATAAACAATATTGCTCAAATTTTTCTGATACTTTTCTTGGCACTGCTCATTTAGCAATGCTACTTGATCATAAATTTCATCGAAATTTAAATTGCGTTTTCTATCCATTTTACCCGTAGCACAAAAGGCACAAGTAAGGCTACAACCCACTTGCGATGATACGCATGCAGTAAATCTTTTTTCTGTTGGTATTAGTACCCCTTCTATTAAATGCCCGTCCCAGGTTTTGAAACGAGATTTTAAAGTACCGTCATTGCTGTGTTGGGTGGTTTCTACGGTGATGGCTGGCAAGGTAAATTCTTCATGCAATTTTGCACGCAAATCCAGCGATAGATTACTCATTTCATCAAAGCTGCGGGCATTTTTTTTCCAAAGCCATTCGTAGGCTTGCATGGCTCTAAAGCGCTTATCGCCAATGGTTTCAAAATATTCTTTCAGTCCGTTAAGGTCAAAATCACGGATGTTTTTCTTGTCTGACATAGATGCAAAGATACGAAAGCCCCCCTTCCCGACCTCAACCCCTTCCCTTCTCCACGGTGTGGAGAAGGGTGACTAGAAGATTAGGTAGGAGATTGGCAAATATTATTTTAGATTAACTTCGCATTTGTAAAATTTCAACCCAAAGAAAATAATAACTACTGGGATACTGATGAAGATGGTAATGAACAAATACTTGTTTAATAAAGAACAAAACTATTTTATGGAAACGGTTTATATAATTGATGCCCTTCGCACACCCATTGGAAAATATGGTGGTGCTTTGTCTGGTATGCGACCAGATGATTTGCTGGCGCATGTAATACGAGCGCTTGTACAACGCAACCCAAATGCAGATGTGAATGCCATTGAAGATGTGATAGCCGGTGCGGCAAACCAAGCGGGAGAAGACAACCGCAATGTGGCTCGTATGGCTGCATTGCTTGCTGGCTTGCCAACAACAGTGGCTGGCAATACGGTAAATAGATTGTGTGCAAGTGGCTTGCAAGCCATTATGGACAGTGCTCGTACCATAGCATGTGGAGATGCAGAACTGATGATAGCATGTGGTGTGGAAAGTATGAGTCGTGCGCCATTTGTAATGCCAAAAAGTACCAGTGCCTTTGATAGAAACGCACAAATATTTGATACCACCATGGGCTGGCGTTTTGTAAATAAGAATTTGAGTGCATTGCATCATCCCTATTCGATGGGAGAAACGGCGGAAAATGTAGCCAAGCAATTTAATATTAGTAGAGAAACACAAGATGCATTTGCGGCCAATAGTCAGGCAAAATATGATGCCGCAGCAAAGGCAAATAAATTTGCAGAAGAAATTGTAGGCGTAAAAATAATGCAAGGAAAAGAGGAAATTATTTTTGAAAAAGATGAACATCCAAGACTCTCGCCAATAGAAAAACTAGCTGCACTTAAACCAGCATTTACTACTGATGGCA
>JAYSWO010000375.1:0-8927 GCA_043717975.1 Ferruginibacter sp.
TTGCTTACCGTTATGCTTACTTTTTGGTATAAATCTTCTATTTTATTATTGTATAAAAATCTGTAATTACTTTTTTTCTCTATTAAAGAATGTATTTTATTTACCTCGGTATTTTGTACATTCAACGATATATTTTGTGCCGTCACTTGCATGCTAGCATAAATAAAAAAGCATATTAGTATTAAAAATTTTGATTTCATATGTACATATCATTTTTAAAAAACGATAAAAAATTATGATGATTTTAAAAACTATTTTAATTTTTAGTGAATTCTGCTATAGTTTTTTTCTGCACAAATCACTTCCATTGCTTCCCTTATTTTTCTATTCGTAATTATTTATAAATTATAATTTTATCTTTTTCTGTTATATAATTAAACTTGTTTGTAAACTGAAGTGCTTTTAGGGCTTGATAAATGGTTTCCTTTTCAAAAGAACCTGTTATCAATTCTTTTTTTAAAGTTTCGGTCCGAATAACAATTGAAATACCGTACCAGCGCTCCATTTTTAATGCTATATCTTCCAATGATTCATTCCTAAAAACTAGTTTGTTTTCCATCCAAGCGGTTTCTACAATGGAGTTATCTATGGGATAAACCGTAAGATGACTTAATTCAATTATCGGTTTTTCCTTTTCATTAATCTTCACATTGTCTTTTAGTGTACTTGTTTTTTCCGATTTATTTTGCAGGGTATTGAAAATTAATTTTTCACTAGGTTTCAACATTATTTTTTCTTGCCTATCGTTAAGGGTAACTTCTACACTTCCATGTATGAGGCTAGTTTCGGTGGTTTTATCAGTAGGGTACGATTTTACATTAAAAGTAGTGCCTAATACTTTAATATCCATTTTAGTAGTATGAATAATAAATGGTTTTGATGGGTTTTTTACCACATCAAAATAAGCCTCTCCCACCAAAGAAACTTCTCTAATGCTAGCGCCAAAATTTTCGTTGTCGTACGTTAATTTGCTGCTACTATTTAGCCATACCGATGTACCATCTGGCAATTGAATTTTTGAACGAGAACCATTTTTTGTACTTACCTCGCTTTTGGCAATAGGCTGTGTGTTTGTACTTGTACTAAATGTTTTATAATAAAAATTTGAAAAAATAATGGTAATGCATGCAAGGCTTACAAAACCAGCTACAAACCATTTTCTATTTTTTTTCTTTTTGTCAATGTCTTGGTACTTAAGTGACCCTGTTTCAGATTCAATGGTATTGAGATGATACCCTTTACTTTTTAATTTTTCATTGTGTAAATGAAAAGTAGCTTCCAAAAAATCATCTTCACTTTCTGTAGGAATAGACCAATACTCTGATACAAATTGAGTAGGCATATCAAATTCAGGATGGCTTTTTATAAGCTCATCCAGCTCTTGGAGTTCAGCCTGAGTAGCTTCTCCTGATAATTTGCGGGACATTAAAGTCCAAATTCTGTCTCTTTGCATATCGTTACATATATATAGAGACAAAAGAAATAAAAATCCCCTATGGCAATTAGAAAAAGAACAAAATTTATTTTGCAGGAACCTTTTTTACAGGAAGATTTAGTACTGAAGCAATTTTTTTAAGTGCAGTAGCTATTTGATTATCGATGGTTTTTACGCTAATAGAAAGCAATTCGCCAATATCTTTATATTTAAGTCTATCTTCTTTTGCTAACTTATAAATTATTTTACATTGAGAAGGCAATTGTTCAATGGCAGTTTCTATTTTACTCACCAACTCCTTGCTTATAATCGAATCTGCCGCATTTAAATCGGCAGAAGCAAAAGTTACATATAAATCATCTAAAGAAAGGGTTTTGATTTTTTGTATTTTTTGCAGTTGTCTTAAAGATGCATTGCGTACGCTAATGTTTAAGTACATTTTCAAATTTTCTATTTCCATTAATTGTTTTCTTCTAGCCCATATATCAACAAATACATCTGATACTACTTCTTCTGCAGTTTCGTTTGATTTTAAGATAGAATAAGAAAAACTTTTTAGTGGTAAGAAAAACAATAAAAACAATTTTTTATATGCCACAGCATCTTCATACTCAGCAATTCTTTGTTTAAGATCATCTATATCTTGAAGATTAATATTGTTGCCGCTGGTCATATATATAAAAATAGTAATCAAATGTACTCATTTTTTATTAATTAAGTTTTAATCATGACAATTCAATTATTCGGATTTATAGATATGATTCTAAAAATTTAATAAACTTTAAGCAAAATCATTTATTAAATCAAAATTATTAGTGCTTTTTTTACTTGCGTAACTTTTTTAAGGCCTTCATTATTTTTTTTACCAATTTAAAGGGAATATCTGTTTCTACATTTATAGAATATTTATTAGCAGAAAGGGTTTTGTTCAACAATGATCCATTTGCTTTTCCACAAGGTAAATTCTTTATACCATGCATATATGAGTGCGCACTCATATTTCTTCTTAGCAAAATATTTTCCTCTGCTGTTTTGTTGCTGGGCAAAAGAATTTGATGATAGGGTGAGAAAACTGATGAAGAGGAATATGAGTTGCTTCATTGGAAAATATTTTGCATGATTAAATTTCAATTTTCAAAAGAATTTATTTCAAAACCAAAATGAATAGAAAAGCTAAATTTACAAAATGTATTTTATCTATTCCTACCTATCTCTCCTATGTACAACTCCCACACAGGTTCACTCTGCCAATACTCTTTAGTATCCACATCTAACATACTCAATTTCCCTTTAAAAGCCGCACCAGTATCTACATTCCACACATTGCTGCCTTGCATGGGAATATCTACATCATAATTAGTGGTGGGTGTATGCCCAATAAAAATTTCATCATACAATTTTAATCGCTTTGGAAAAAGTAAAGAATCTTTTTTTATACGTTTATCCATGGTTAATGCCATTTCCCAAAGCGTTCTATCCCATGTAAAATTGGTATCGTAAAACTCTTGCTTCGGGCCATGCATACTAGTAAAGCCCGCATGTATGTACAATCTATTTTCAGCATCTACATAAAATAGTGGCATCCGTTCTAGAAAATTCAAATGCATTTTTCTGTCGTACGCACATACATTGGCATAGCTTTCTCTTGTTGCCTGCCCACCGTGTATAAGCCACTTACTCTCTGCATTACCTGTTCTTAACCAATCTTCGCACCACACATCATGATTGCCTTTTATAAAAATACAATTGTACTCATTAAACAAATCAATTAAATAAGAAATCACTTGTGCACTTTCACTCCATCCATCCACATAATCTCCCAAAAAGATAAGTGTATCCTCTTTTGTTGCAGCAGCTTTTGCTAATATTTGTTTTAATGCTTTTAAGCCACCGTGTATATCTCCTATTATTAAGGTTCGTTTCATGATTTTAATTTTCAGCCTTCAATAGATATGCTGTATTTCTACCCATACCCTCTTCCTTTATCAATATATTCATTTCTATCAATGCTTGTATATCTCTCAAACCAGTATCGGCAGAGCATTTATTTATTTTAGCCCATTTGCTTGTATTTAATTTTCCTTCAAAGCCATCTAGCAATTTATTCAACATACTTCTTTGCCTAGCATTCAGATTTTTATCATTGTGCTTTTCCCAAAAATTAGATTTTACCATTACTTTCGATAACACATCGCTTGTAGTTTCAAGTGCCAATTGCAGACATTGCAAAAACCATTTCATCCAAGCAGTAATATCCATTGTGCCTTGTTGACACTTTTCTAATATTGCATAGTAGTCATTTCTTTGCTCTCCTATTTGTGCGCTCATGCTGTAAAAACGTTGAGGACTTTTATCGCTTCGGGCAAGTTGCATATCTGCTATAACCCTTGCTATACGTCCATTTCCATCATCAAAAGGATGTATGGTTATAAACCAAAAATGTGCAAGCGCAGCTTTTATTACTGGATCTATTGTTTGCTCATTATTAAACCAAAACAAAAATGTATTCATTTCGTTTTCTAAGAGAGCAGATTCAGGAGCTTCGAAATGTATTTTCTCTTTTCCCATTGCACCTGATACTACTTGCATTGGCCCTTTATCATCTTTTCGCCAATCGCCTACCGTTATTTTATGCATACCACTCCTACCTGTGGGAAATAATGCTGCGTGCCAATCGCATAATCTTTCCTTCGTAAGTGCCGCTTCAAAATTTGTACAAGCATTCAATGTTATTTCTACAATTCCCTCCACACTTCTACTCACTTTTATTGTATCCTCTATTGTTATACCAAGCCTACGAGCTATGCTGCTACGCACTTCATTTTCCGGCAAGTGTTCGCCTTCTATATCGCTTGTTTTTATTACATCTATTGTGAGGTTTTTAAGTACAGCTGCTTCCTGCCCTGTAAAACCAAAACCTTCCATACGTCCCATTATTCGCCCTTGCATATTGCGTACTTCGCTTAGCTGTTCTAATATGGCTTCTTGCTTCCAATAAAAGTTTGGCCAATCTGCTTTTTGATGTATGTATATTTCTTTTATCCGCATAATATGCGGCAAATATAGGTATTATTTACGGAATTTAGTATTATTCGCCGCACGTTTTGCGGTTATTAAGGTGATTATTCGCCGCATTAGCTGTTTTTTAGGTAATTATGCCATACTCAATTCTCTCTTGGTTTTTAAGGTATTTGCCTTTGTAGGAATAGCGTTATGCGTAGATTCAAGTTTGTATGGTCTATTAAATGCTTCTTGTGTTACTTTAAATTTTTCAGCAAGTTTGCGAATTACTTCTTTGGACAATCCCTTCTTATAATTAATCATATCTGAAACCAATCCTTCACTCACATGTAAAAAATTGGCTAACTCCACAGATTTCATTCTATGCTCTTTCATTAATGAACGTAACAATTCTATTGGGTCGCCTAGCTCAAAACTATTATGTGCTTCATCATATTTTTCTATAAGAAGTGTAAGCAATTCTATTTCATCTTTTATAGATTTTGTTTTCTTCTTTTCATAATGTAATAATTCCAAAGTATCACAATATTTATTGTACTGCTTATCGTTTTTTATGATGGTATATTGTAGTGTTTGCATGGTGGAAACTTAAAATAATTTTACAATTTACTAAAAGTTCACAAAAAGTGAACATTCCGATATAATGTATTAAACCTTAGTAGAAAAAAATCATACATAGAGAACAAACCTTATTACCTTATTATACCTAATTTAGTTTGCAACAAATAAGGTAATAAGGTTAGCTTTTAATATTATATTGTTTTCTACTAAGGTTTAGAACTTGTAAAAATTATAGTTTTAAATACTTCTCAAAATTTCTTTCATAATTTCTCAAATCCTTTTCTCCAAAAACAACCAAATAAGCTTTTTCTATCAATACATTTTTTGCTAAAAAAGTATCAATAGTATTCAAAGCAATCATACAAGCTTTGTCAAAAGGAAAACGGTATGCGCCTGTGCTTATGCATGGAAAAGCAATTGTTTTTACATTATTATCCACTGCCAATTGCAAACTATTTTCGTAGCAACTTGCTAATAGATTGCCTTCATTCTCTGTACCATTATTCCATACTGGGCCTACTGCATGTATTACAAATTTTGCAGGCAAGTTAAATGCAGGTGTAATTTTAGCAAAGCCTGTTTCGCAACCACGCAGGGTTTCACAATATGCACGCAACTCCGCACCTGCGGCTCTGTGTATGGCTCCATCTACACCACCGCCACCCGTAAGGGAATTATTGGCTGCGTTTACAATAGCATCTACTTGTAAGGTTGTTATGACGGTATTTATTATTTGAATTTTCATACTATACTTACCCCAATTCTTTTTTCAATTACTTCATCTTCTAAGATTATTAATTCTTCAAAAGGCACATTCAAATCATCAATATTCTTAACCAATACTTTTTTATATTCTGCTTTTACAAAGTCAGTAATATCTTCAACTTTCAAAAGCCATACTGTACAAAACTTTTTTAGTACTTCTCCTTTCATACCTATTTGCATTGCCTTTCTTGTTTCTTTGAGTCCAAAAGGGTCATGGTCAGGATCCCATTGCAGCCTTACTTCTGTACTTTCAAGTTCGTTTCTCCATATTTCCTCTGATACATACAATTCTTTTTTATAAGAAGAAAAAGTTGCTTGAGATAAAATAGTTTCAAAATGCTTTAGGGGCAAAGTAATTGTCAATATCCTTTCTTGGTTTTCCTTGCTTGCTCAACCTGCTCTGTACAACATCCATAAAAAACCTTGTTTTATCCAACTCATTCTATTAAAACTATATGCACTTCCACCAAACTTTTGGTTACTCACAGCACAACTTGCAATCTGCGAATTATATGCTTGGTAAACGATTATGTTTTCATCTTCCATTAATCCAATAATTTGTTGCCCTTCATTTGGCAATCTCTCTTTTTGTTTTTTGTATTTTTCTATTTTCATTTTTTTAATATAGAATTCTATAATGCTAAATAGTAGCAATCCAATGAACGGAGCGTCGCCACCGCAGCCCAATCAAGGTTCTTCTGCCCACAACCCAAAAATGCAAAGCATTTTCAAAGTAGATTTATTAATACTCTACATTTATCATCTTCAAAATTGTAGAATCATATGTTCTATACAAACTATCTGATACTATTATCTCTTGAAAATATTTTTCCAACTCTCCAAACCCTTTTGAAAAAATACCGTGCGTTACAATCAGTGTTAAATGTGCTGGTTTTATTTTTTCTGCAATGGCAAGAAATGTTCCGCCACCATCGCATATGTCATCAATGATTACACAATTTTTATTGGCACACTCTTCTGGTTCTAAAATTTCTAAGGTTAATTTACCTGTAGCCAAGTCTCTATTTTTACTGCAATACACAATGCTTTTAATATTGCTATTCCAATCAAAATACTTGCCTACTTTTTTTGCTGCACCTGCATCGGGGCAAATTAATATGGCATCTTGCTTATCGTATAGCTCTACTAAATTTTTATTGGTAATGGCTATGGCATTTTTAATGAGAAGCAAAGCCACATCACTATGCACATCGTACAAATACACTTTTTCAAAACCACAGCTGTTTATCATATCCGCTATTACTTTTAGGTCTATACTGTCGCCTGGTAGCATCAGCCTATCATACCGTGCAGCCAACAGATAAGGAATTACCAATACTTTCTTTTTGGCAAATAAGTTATCAATGGCATTAGCCGTTTGTAATAATTGAAAAAGTTTATCGCTACTCGTAATAGAGCAAACCACTTTTACATCCTCTCCTTCCATTACACCTGTTATATTTACTTGTGGTTGGCTATCGGGGAAGATGGTTATTTTAATGCCGTCTTCTGTGTTTAAATTGATTGTTTTCATGTGTTTTTTTAAAGGTATTATCTAATTGCCAAAAAACTGCAATATAGTAAGTTCTAAAGTAGCAGTTAATGTTTAACATTTCAGTATTCACGTTATATTTCTCAAAAAAAAGGAAAGGTAACAAGATATAAAATGACTTACTTTAACCGTTTTGTCATTTCAAGATCCTGTTACCTTTCCTTAGATTAATCTGCTACTCTTGGCTTATTGAGATTTATTATTCCATCAAATCACGCTTACTGCTTTATGAATTTTATAGCAAGTGTTTGATTGTTGTCTGCATAAATAGCTTTGAGCAGATATATTCCTCTGCCAAGCGATGAAACATTCACTGGGATAACATTAGTACCTTCCTGAATAGTAACCTGCTGCTGTTGTATCATTCTTCCCATCATATCCAACACTTGTAAATTGACAAGATTTTTAGTAGGGCTGCTAATGCTTGCTATGAGGGTGTTTTGTACAGGGTTAGGCGCAATACCATCAATGGTAAACAGCGTATATTTTTCACCTTTTATTGTAACTATAGCACTGTTTCTACTTTGATTGTTGATATCTACTTGGCGCAACTTATAATACTGAACTTCACCTGTATTGATGTTGTTATCGGTAAAATTATAGGTAAGATTGCTTGTGCTACCAGCTGGTGCCTGCGTATTTACAAAGGCAATGCTGGTAAAATTTTGTCCATCTTTTGAGCGCAGCACTTCAAAGCCTAGGCTATTTTGTTCACTCGCAGTTGTCCAAGTAAGTTTATTACTCTTGCCTTTGCGACTGCCCGAAAAATTGATAAATGTTACGGGTAATACTATAGCATCACTTGTAATGCCAAATGGAGAAAATGAAGTAAACCCTGCGCCAGTGGCAATATTGCCCGTTACAGAACCATTGTTAAAAAACGGGGCAGTTCCACCACAGTCTATCACTTTAGCTGTTGTTGTCGAATAGCCAACACCAGTAGCTGCTCCTGTATAGTCTAATGAGATGGTACAGTTGGAACCACCTGTAATCTCTTCCGTAATGTTCCACCTTGTAGTTACGCTGGCTACTGGATTGCTACAAGGAGGAGCTGCTGACGCTACATTTACTGAAAAATTATCGGAAGTACCGCTATTAGTTATAGTGGCAGGGTGGTAAGCTGCAGCACTAGGCCCCACAGGAAATATTTTAGGAGTTGCGCTTACCCCATTAATCTTTAAAGCTCCTGTACTATTTGTTACAATATGACTTGATGAACTACCTCCGCTAATAGTACCTGCTGCAGTAAGCGTATTGCTACCGAGTAATATGTTACCCGCATTTAAACTTAAAATACCATTTACCGTTAATGCTGAATTTAGTGTTAGGTTATTAGTACCTGTACCCGCTGCATTAAAATTAAAATCATTAAGCATTTGGCCTCCTGTTGCAAAACGAGCAGTACCAATTGCAGCAGTACCAACAGTTTTATTTATAATTAAATTAGAAGTACTTGTTCCACTAATGCTACCTTGGTTTGTAGATAAAAATGAAGACCCGCCACCCATAGTAAGGGTTTTGCCATTCAAAGAGAGGTTATGCAATGGTTGTTGCAAATTAATACCACCGGCTGTTGTAGTTCCTGTATTTAAA
>JAYSWO010000376.1:0-8901 GCA_043717975.1 Ferruginibacter sp.
TGAGGACACGAACCTAGGCGGGGGTTGTGCAATACAGCAAAACAATTTTTATTACAACCAAATATTACGGTGCGTTGCACCTATAGAACTTTGTGCTGCTGTGGCAGCTACAAATATTGTGGTGCGATGCACCTATAAGTTTGTTATAATTTCTTTTTTAGTTTTAAGAGTCATATTTTGTTGTAACATTTGTTTAGTAATGGAGCCACACTGGTGCAGCGCACCAAAACCATTGTAGTTTAAATAATAAGGGAAATTACTCAGGTGCATCGCACCGAAATATCCATTTGTATCTTTTTACTCTCCATCAATCTCCACTCCAATCTCCCCCACAATAAAAGCTGAATAAAGATTTTCTGCCGAAGGGCTCCCGACATAAATGTACGGGACACGTGCGGGATAGAAGTGGAAATCCTTTTTTGTGAGGAATGAACAATAAAGATTGCAACGGATAGCCCGAACAAATGCCCACCATAGCTCTTCAGCCCACAGCCCCAAAAATTAATTTTACAAGAAGAAAAATTTATACCCTATTTTTAGTTTTGTAAAATACCAGTCATTTTGAAAAAAAAGATTTCCATCTACACCGCATCGGCTATTGTAATTGCAAACATGATAGGGACCGGTGTGTTTACAAGTGTGGGTTTTCAATTGTCGGATATACAAAATACTTGGGCTATTATTTTATTGTGGGTGGTGGGTGGTTTGTTGGCGTTGTTTGGTGCATTTGCATATGCAGAGCTGGGTACACATTTTAAAGAAAGCGGTGGCGATTATATTTATCTCTCAAGGGTTTTTCATCCTATGCTTGGGTATTTGTCTGCATGGGCGGGGCTTACGGTTGGGTTTTCTGCGCCGGTGGCTTTGGCGGCAATGGCGTTTACAAAATACTTAGCACCCTTTGGTTTGAATGGTAATTTGTGGTTAGCCATTGGTATTATTTTCCTTATTGGGCTCATGCACAGTTTTACGATAAAGCATAGTAGTAGGTTTCAAAATATTTCTACAATAATAAAAATTGCATTTATTGTGGTGCTTATTTTTCTTGGTTTTTTTGTTACAAATACACATGCTGCTAACGCCATTTTGTTAGACGATACTTGGCATAAAGATATTATGAGCCCTGGCTTTGCAGTGTCGATGGTGTATGTGTCGTACGCATACGTGGGCTGGAATGCGGCTGCGTATGTGGTAGATGAAATAGATAACCCTCGTAAAAATTTACCCAAGGCGTTAATTGGAAGTGCATTATTTGTAAGTGTAGTATATGTATTGTTTCAAATTGTTTTATTAAAAAATGCTACAGCCGCATCGCTTGCAGGAAAAGAAGAAGTAACTTTTATTGCATTTAATAATTTGCTGGGTAGCGCAGGCGGCAAATGGGTGAGCGTATTTATTGCCATACAATTGGTAGCAACCATTAGCTCGTACTTGTGGGTGGGGCCAAGGGTTACGCATGCCATGGCTAAAGAATTTGTTTTGTGGAAACCATTGTCCAAAACAAATAAACACGGCATACCTGTAGCAGCCATTTGGGCAAATGTTGTTATTGCCATTATACTCACCCTCACGGGTTCTTTTGAAGTAATTTTATTGTATGCAGGATTTGTATTGCAATTGATGGCTTCGCTTACAGTGGCTACAAGTTTGTTTATAAAAAATAAAAATGCGGCTTCGTTTACAAGTCCACTAAAACCTATATTGCAAATTATATTTTTATTGTTTAATGCTGGGGTATTGGTTTTTACTTTTATTGATAGACCAAAGGAAAGCCTGATGGGTATTGGTATTTTATTACTAGGGTTGGTGGTTTATTATTTTGATAAGCCAACTGATAGTGCTTAAGAAATAGATAAAAATGTTATTTTGTCTTTACCAAATTCCTAATCATCCCTTTAAAAATAAACCCATGAAGAGGCAATACACTGTACCAATATAACCTGCCCCAAATTCCTTTTGGGCGAAAGGTAGCTGTTTGTCTTAGTTGTATTTTATTGTGGCGTTGCATAATTCTAAACTCTAACCATGCCTCACCTGGCACTTTCATTTCTGCATACAACAAAAGTCTTTTATTTTTTTTATCTGCAATGAGTACACGCCAAAAATCCAATGCATCACCTCTATGTATATCATTCGTATTTGTGCGGCCTCTTCGCAAGCCAACACCACCAACCATCTTATCCATAAGCCCTCTTATCTTCCATAAAAAATTTCCATAGTACCATCCTTTTGCACCACCAATACTCCAAATATTTTCTAATACTTTTTCAGTGGTATTTTCTTTTAGCGCTCTCCATTTTAAATCTTTAAAACAACCGTAGTGTGGTATTTCCACATTGTCCATCCATTGTTGGTTTGCGTTAGAGGAGCTAAATGAATCTTTCCAACTGCTGAGTACAAGGTTTTGTTCTATTTTTTCAAAAGCCAATTGTACGGCTGATTTGTAACCGAGTAACTCTATGCCTAAATCTTCTGCAAGTGTGTTTGATTCCGCTATCACATTTACCTTCATACTGTTTACCAAGTTTACAGCAAGCGGGTATGAAGTAGATGTTACAAAGTACAACCAATACGATGAAACCCTCGGTGTCATTACTGGCACGGTTATAATTAATCTTTTTAATTTTCGTACTGCTGCAAATTGCAATAACATTTCTTTATAACTCAACACCTCATTACTACTTATATCAAAGTGTTTTTTATACGTATTTTCTTTTAGCAAAACACCACTCAAAAATTGAATTACATTTCTTACAGCAATGGGTTGGCATTTTGTATTCAACCATTTTGGTGTAATCATTATCGGTAGTTTTTCTACTAAATCTCTTATAATTTCAAACGATGCACTGCCGCTACCTACAATAATGCCAGCACGTAAAACCGTAAGTGGAATAATGCTGTCGTTTAATGTATTTTCCACTGCCAATCTTGAATGTAAATGTTTAGATAAATGGGCTTCGTTTACTATACCACTGAGGTAAATAATTTGTTGGCAATTGGTTTGTTCAATTTTTTGTAAAAAATTTTTAGCGGTAGCCAATTCTTTTGTTTCAAAATCGCCAATGCTGCTCATGGAGTGTATCAAAAAATAAGCCGCATCTATATTTGTTGGAAAAGCAATGGTATTATTTTCTGATAAAAAATCTATCTCTATTGTTTGTAAATTAGGGTGCTGATGTTCGTCTTCAAAACGCTCTTTGTCTCTTACACAACAAAACAATGTATGCCCTGCTTCTAATAGCACTGGAATGAGCCGTTGGCCTATGTAGCCGTTTGCGCCTGTAAGTAATATATTTAAAGGCAATTTGAAAAGTTTACTTTGAACTATAAAGTTGAACTTATTTTTTAATAATTACTATTTTATTTATTGGCTAGTTTTATTGGTTAATGCATTTTTTTAAAATACTTTATTGTATTGGTTACAATCACAGAGCCTATTAGAGCAAGTATAATATCTTTTTGTGCATCCCACACATCGCCTTGTGTAGCCACATATGTTTCGCCCGTTTCTTTGGTGGTAAATGCTGCTACGCCCCATTCTATCAATTCAAAAATGGTAGCCAAACAAAGTATGCCCATATTGGTAATAGTGCCCACCCATTTTTGTGGAACTTTAAATTTGTTGTACAATAAATCTATAGCAGGGTAAGCCAATAAAAAACCAAAACTAAAATGTACAATTCTATCGTAAGGGTTTCTTTTTAATTGCCAAGTATCTCTACAAAATTCGCCTAGTGCATTATGTGTGTATGCGGCCTGTGCACCATATATGTGTACGAATAAAAAAAGAAAAAGAAATACAATGCTTACGTCAGAAAATAAAAATCGTTTGTGCGTAGCTACCAATATTACAATAAAAATAAAAACCAATGTATTCTCTATCCACCAATCTGTTTTATCCAATGCGGTTGCATAAAAGGCAATCCAAATAATAAGAAATAATGCTGCAATAATTTTATACAAATTGTTTTTTGAAAAAGCAATTCTGTCGTTTGTGAGAAACGTAGTTAGTTGCATATAGTTTGAGTTTTGGTTGGTTAAAATAAACTCAAAATGCTGGAAAGCTATGTTAAGGTAGTTATAAAATATTTTTGTAATAAAAAAAGCGACATCACAAGATGCCGCTTTTACAAATTACCCTCCCCATTATTTAATTATTTGCTCACTAGCTATTGATTTACCATTTACCATTTGATTGGCAATAAAAATACCAGCTGGTAAGTTAGACAAACCGTCTATTTGTATATTGTTGTATCCTTTAACAATGTTTATTAGTTTGTTTGAAACAACTTGTCCTTTTACATTCATAATGCGTATTTCTGCTTTGCCTTTTTCAGTTGCCATAAAACGAGTGGTTATCGCTTCTACAAAAGGATTTGGCGATACTTGCATTTTTACATCCGCATTTATTTTTAAACGCACACTTAAAATATTGCTGTAAGTATATTTGCCATCCACATCTATTTGCTTTAAGCGATAATATGCAATGGTATTTTCTTTTAATAAACTATACTCATCTTTAAAATCATACTCTTTTTTGCTGCTAGCAGCTACTGTACCAATGGTAGAAAATTTGTTGCTATCAAATGAACGCTCTACTTCGTAGTGGCTATTGTTTACTTCAGACTCAGTTATCCAATTAAGTAAAACACACTGTTCTTGAGATGCAGCAGTAAAGGAGTGGTATTTTACAGGCAAAATGGATACATAACTAAAACCTTTAAAATAATTTCCTTTTTGTCTAGCCTCCCCAGAAGAAGCTGCGTTGTTTGCACCTACTTTGTAAGTAAAATGATTAATGTTGGTATTCATTAAAGTAAACATTACTTGCCTTGCAGAAGTATCTACTCCTTCGTATTCATTGCCACCAATATTGGTTGCTTTATATTCGTTACCTGTTTTTACAACAGCTATTTCTAACGTATTCATATAGTAAGAAACAACACTCCCTGGTCCCATATCAAGCGCATCTACTTCATGCAATTTTGCGTTACCATCAATATCCATGGCAGTAACCCTTACGGTATCTATTGTCCTTGGGTAATTCATTACTCCATTACCTTGAAAAAATTCAATTTTAAATTCTACTAAACCATTGCTATTGCCTGGTACATTTATTCTTGGAGAAAAAGCTTCGGGCTTGGTTAAATTATTGTCATCAAGTATTACTACACTTGCACCACCAGTAGAGCTTACAATTGTTACTAGAGCACTAGTACCTGGGTAAACATCAGTAAACTTATACTTTGCACCAACAGACAATGCCGTACCACTCATTAAGGTAGGGGTTGCAATAAAAGACATACCATTGTTGTTGGTTGATTGAGAAATTGCTGTATTAGTAATAATAAGCAAAAGGAAGAAAGAGATTACACTCTTTAGCGTTAATGTTGGTTTCATGTTGATTTTTTTTTCTTTAAAAAGACACGGTTTATAAAATGGTAAACTTGGCGTCGGTAATAAAAAAACTTATCTGTAGATTTCTTCTAAATGAAGTAGAATATTTACTACAGGCTGTAAAGATAAAACTATTATTGATATTACAAAGTTTATGTATAGTAATTTTACTATTTTTTTGGGTTTTATACGTAAAAGATACCTTGAATGTTAAAAACTTTAACATTTGAAGAGTGTAAAACCACACTTTTTAGGGATAAATACGTGCTTTTTGTATTAATGATAAAATGAATATCCTGTCTTTTTTGTAGAAGTTTGACTACAATAGTTTGTAGTAGGATCTGTTCGTATAGTTATTTTATTTGTTTTTTTATCTGGGTTGGATATGTTTTGAGGAATGATTGGGTTGCTTGAAGGAAGAGTAGTTTAGTTGGGTAGGTGGTTTTTGAGATTGAGGAAAGCTAATTATTAGAAATGTGTTGAGGAAAGTCGTATAAGCCTTCATATATAATTAAATAATTTTTGTGCTTAAAATCTCTTTTTATGTTAATTTTTAAATACCGGGTTATTATTTGTGATTTTTTCACAAATAATATTTAACTTTACAGTATGTTTATAGAATTTCAAGTAGGAAATTTTCGCTCATTTCGTGATATTCAAAAGTTCACGATGCAAGCAACACCTCTTCGTACCAATGATAGTGGCGATGAAGAGGGTAATGTTTTTACCTCATCTGGTTTTAGATTACTTAAGTCAAAGGCTATTTATGGAAGCAATGCAAGTGGGAAAAGTAATTTAATAAATGCATTAAGTGCATTTAGTCACATGGTTGTTAAATCTGTTGTAGAAGAAGGGATTCCAAAGAATATTTGGGATGATTCTTTCAAGTTAATAACTGATTGGGAAAGTGAGCCTGTTTTTTTTCAATATATTTTTTTGAGAGAAGGATTGACATATAGATATGGATTTCAAATTTTGGGTGAGAAAATTACTTACGAATGGCTTTTTGAAGGTGAGAAAGAAAATGAAAAAGAATTTTTTATGAGAACTCCTCATGATTTTAACATTAATGAAGAGAATTTTAGTGGAGCAAAAGATTTTAAAAGTCAAGTAAGTAGAACCGATAATGAATTGTTTAGAGATGATTCTCTCTTTTTGACAGGGGCGGCTTTAAGTGGAAATCATATTGCAGCTAATATTCGAAATGAAATAAAATCATTAATTATTATAGATGGAATTAAAGATACAGCAGCAATACAATTTGGAATGCATAAATTATTGGCGGGAACAGAAGATGAAAAAAAAGCAATCAAAAGTTTACTAAATGCTGCTGATACAGGAATCGAAGATTTAGAATTGATAGATGAAATTGACTACGATTTCAAAAACCATCCCCTGCAAGTTGCTGAACCACCTACTGATAAAGTTTGGATTAAAAAAGCATCAAGTTTATTTTCATCTCATATAAGATACGATGATAATGGGCAGATGAAAGATAGGATATCTGTTCCTTTTGGAAAATGGGAATCGGAAGGTACTAGTAAATTATTTAGTGTTGGTGCTTTAGTATTAGAATCTTTAAAGAACAATAGGACTTTAATTATTGATGAATTTGACGCTCGATTTCATCCTAATTTAACTTTAAAAATAGTTGAGTTATATAATTCTCCTAAAACAAATCCACATAATGCTCAAATAATTTTTGTAACGCATGATACAGGTCTTTTGAGAAGGGCTGAATTGAGGAGAGATCAAATTTGCTTAGTCAATAAAGATAAATATGGAATGAGTACGCTAAGCACTTTGGTTGAATTTAAAGGTGTAAGAAAGGATGCATCATATGAAAAAGAGTATCTTAATGGCAATTATGAAGCTGTTCCTTTTCTTGGTAAAATGGATAGTGTTGTAAAGCAAAATATAGAAGATAATGGATTATAAGAAGCCGAGCAAAGCAAAAGCAAATGAAGATTATCTGCGTTTAATCGGATTCGAAAAAGAAACAAGTCCGTACGAAGAAGAAAAGCTTGAGAAGAAGAAATCATTTTTAATAATATGTGAAGGAGAAAATACAGAACCGTTATATTTCAAAAATTTTCCTGTTCCTACAAATACAGTAATGATTGAAAGAGGTTGCAATACAAAAACTAAATTGGTTGATTATGCTCTAGAAATTAGTAAAAAGGAAAAGTATGTTGGTAAGGAAGTTTGGTGTGTGTTTGATTATGATATAAAACCTGATGAAGCTGCTACACAGCCCCAAGATTTTAATAATGCAATAACTAAAGCTGAGAGTAATGGAATGAAAGTAGCATGGTCGAATGATGCTTTTGAATTATGGTTTGTACTTCATTATCAAAAATTAGATGTTCGCCATACAAGAAAAGAGTTGTTTCCTATATTAAAAAAAGCATGGAAATTAAAAAGCTTTAGTAAAACAGCAAAGACTCTAAATTTTTGCGAAGAACATTATGATAGGCATCAAATTAATGAAGGGAAATTGCAACAACTTGCAATTGCTAGAGCAAGGGAATTACATAAAAAACATTTAGGAAGAGAAGATTTTGCAAATCATTGTCCTTGTACAACTATTTATCTTTTGGTGGAAGAATTGAATAAAAACTTAAAAAGCTAATTTCTAAAATTTTCAAACATTTAAAAAATCTTCTGCATTACGAGCTTTCTTTTTTCCTGCTCTAATCAGTTTCATTTCTTCTACGGCTTCTTTTATTTCGCACATCAATTTTGCTTTGGAGTCTGTTAAAGGTTTTGCCTTTACGTAAGAAATACTTTTAATGACATCCATAAAAGAGGTGGCTTTATTATCAGGTATGTCTAATAATATCTTCATTTTTGAGTTTAGCAATGTATTCTTAAGTATTGCTAGGGCAAATTTAACGTAAAAAAGACTGTTTTTCAACAATAGCAGCTTCCTCCTTGTTTATTCCCCCATTTCCCCTACCTTTGCGCCGCTAAAAGCATCAACAAATATCATTGTGGATGGAGGTTGAATGATTTAGCACTATATGAGAGCGTAAAAAAAATACAAACCCAAGCCGCATGAGCGGATTTCTACTGGGGGAGTTATATGTAGCCAACATACGCTACGATAAAAGCCGAATAAAGATATACAGGATGAAGTGAGTGACACAACAATGATCACCATAGCTGTTGTTTTAGCTGGCTAAAAAAAAGAAAAAATCAAAAATTTTACATATAAGATATTAGATGATTCATCGAAGTATCATTTAACAATTAAACAAATAACAATTTAACAACAAACAAAATGGGAGACTTACGTTATCAACGAAACTTTGGTATTGCTGCGCACATTGATGCGGGTAAAACCACTACTACAGAGCGTATCCTTTACTACACCGGTGTAAACCATAAAATAGGTGAAGTACACGATGGTGGCGCTACAATGGATTGGATGGCACAGGAACAAGAAAGAGGTATCACTATTACTAGTGCGGCTACTACTTGCTTTTGGAACTTTCCAATGGT
>JAYSWO010000377.1:0-3549 GCA_043717975.1 Ferruginibacter sp.
TTGGACAAACTTTCTGAAAGAAGATTGCTAAAAGAAGAAGTGGATGCAGAAGATATTGCTGTTAGTGTAGCAAAAGCTACAGGTATTCCAGTATCGAAAATGTTGCAAAGTGAAAAGGAAAAATTATTGAACCTTGAAGATGAATTACACAAAAGGGTAGTGGGGCAGGAGGAAGCCATAGAAGCCGTAGCCGACGCCATACGCAGAAGTCGTGCAGGTTTGCAAGATGTGAAAAAACCTATTGGGTCATTTATATTTTTGGGAACTACGGGTGTAGGTAAAACAGAATTGGCAAAAGCGCTTGCAGAATATTTATTTGACGATGAAGGTATGATGACGAGGATTGATATGAGTGAGTACCAAGAAAAGCATAGTGTAAGTAGATTGGTGGGAGCGCCTCCTGGCTACGTAGGTTATGATGAGGGGGGACAATTAACAGAAGCTGTGCGTAGAAAACCATACTCGGTTGTATTACTAGATGAAATTGAAAAAGCACACCCCGATGTGTTTAATATTTTATTGCAGGTTTTAGATGATGGAAGATTAACAGATAATAAAGGTAGGATGGTAAATTTTAAAAACTGTATCATCATCATGACGAGCAATATGGGTAGTCAAATTATTCAGGATAATTTTGAAAATGTAACTGAAAAGAATAAAGATGAAGTGGTAGATAAAACAAGGGTAGAGGTTTTAGACTTGCTTCGCCAAACAATACGCCCAGAGTTTTTGAATAGGATAGATGAGGTAATCATGTTTCAGCCATTGATGAAGAAAGAAATTAAAGGTATCATTACCATTCAATTAAATGGGTTGAAGAAGCTAGTTGCTGAAAATGGGATCGATTTACAATTTTCTGATTATGCCCTAGACTATTTGGCAGAAAATGGCTACGATCCACAGTTTGGTGCAAGGCCGCTAAAAAGATTGATTCAAAAACAAATTGTAAATCAATTGAGTAAGAAAATATTAGGTGGCGATATTGATAGGTCTGCACCAGTAATGGTGGATGTATTTGATGGCACAGTGGTATTTAGGAACGAAAAAGTTGAAACCCAAAAAATGGTATAGTAGGTAAACAAAACCATAACATTTATATAATATATTGATAATCATTTAGTAAAAAAGGATATCCACCAAACTGTATAAACGGTAAAGCTACTTTGAGGATTTTGATGTACATTTGATGAAAACAAACAGTAACAATTTAACGATTTCAATAGCTTAAAAGGTTATAAATCAAGAATCAAAACCGCTCTGCTAAAGTAGCGAAAACAAAATAATACAAAATGGCATTTAAAAAAGAAGTAGTAGAAATTATAGAGCCAAGAGACATTTTCGTAGGAAATGCAAAGGCTGAAATTACACTAGAAGAATTCGGAGAATACGAAAGTGAAGTTTGTGCAAAGGCTAACGAAATTGTAAAGCAATTGTTGGTTGAATATGATGGAATTATCCGCTTCAATTTTAGGCATTTTCCATTGACTAACATACACCAACGTAGTTTAAAAGCTGGTGAAGCTGCAGTAGCTACTGGGCAAGAGGGTAAGTTTTGGGAAATGCATAATATCTTATTTGCAAACAGAAAAAACCTTGGTACTACTAGTTTAAAATTATATAGCAAAGAAGCAGGTGTAAACAACAAGCGTTTTTTGGATGATCTTGTAAACGCTACTTATGGATGGCAGGTGCAAGGTGATTTGAGAGAAGGTTTAGATCGTGGTGTAAAGACAGTGCCAACTTTTTTTGTGAATGGAGAAAGAATGCAGCACAATACATATGACGAGCTTAAAAAAGGTATTGAAGATGCTATTAAAAACTTGAAGAACAAAGGTAAAGGCAAAGCACCTGTGAAAACAGCTATGAAATTTGTACCTGTAGAAGTAGAAAAGATGGCTTCTAAATATCCCGATAGAATACCTGGCAAACCAATTCCTGCTAGAAAAAAATCAACAGGAAAAAGTACACCGCCACAAGTAATAACAAAAGCAGCACCTGAAAAAGTAGCCAAGGCTGCTCCTAAAGCCGCAGCTAAACCAGCGGCAAAAGCAAAACAAAGAGCATAATTTGTAAAAATTATTTTAAATGAACCACCTTTTTTGAAGGTGGTTTTTTATTTATCTTAGCACCATGATTGGTTTTAAAGCAACACTACAAAAGTTTGGCATGCAGGGCGAAAAAACAGGATGGATTTACATTGCTGTGCCTGCCGAAATTTCGCAACAAATAAAGCCCAATTACAAAAAATCATATAGGGTAAAAGGTAAAATAGATGAAGTATCCATTAACAGCGCCGCCTTATTGCCAATGGGAGAAGGTAATTTTATTTTTGCGGTAAATGCGCCATTGCGAAAGCTATTAAAAAAAATACAGGGAGCAGAGGTAAAAGTGCAATTTGAAGAAGACGATGATGTGATAAAATTATCGGCTGAATTATTAGAATGTATTGCAGACGTACCCGAAGCTGCCGAATATTTTAGTAAACTACCTCCATCTCATAAAAATTACTATTCAAACTGGGTAAAATCTGCAAAGTCAGAGCAGGTAATAGCCAAACGCATAGCAACAGTTATAAAAGCTTGCTCTATGAAAATGAGTTATGGTGAAATGATGCGAGCGTATAAGGAAGAAAAAAATATACCGAATATAAAGTCCGTATAGTTTAAAGTCAATATGGTTGGTATGTTAGCATCTTAAATTTACTTATTTTCTTACCGATAACTCCGCAAATAAAGAATGCTATTACTTCTCTGTAACCTCCACTATATATTGCAATAAAACCTTGCCATCCCCTACAATTTGAATAGGAAAAGTATCTTCTTTTTTAAAAGTGTAAGAGAAGCTTATATTGCCACTATTGTTATCAAAATTCATAGGCTCTTCTTTTTGTATCTTCTTTTCATCACCAATTAAAATAGAAATTTTGCTAATGGTATTTTCATTGTTAATAGAAAAGGAAAACAATATAGGTTTTGCAATGGTAGTTTTTATAAGACCGGTGAGGGGAGAAGGTTTTTTCATTTCTAGCGCTATGGCTTGATTGCCAAAAACTGGCAAAGCATAATATTGTTTTACATTATTGATACCACCACCCAATTGCCAAGCCATATTATCTGGAAAATATACTAGGTTAAATAATTTTTTTTCAGCAAAAAAATATTGACTTGTAAATTGTTTTGTAAACGCTATAAGTTTTTTGTCTAAAAACCCACTAGCACGACAAGCATCTACATAGTACCATGTTTCGGGGCTTTGCCCCAGTTGTACAACATTCCAAGAGTAATTTTTATTATCTGCCTTTTCATTTATTTCCGAAGCAAAGTTTTTTACATAACCATCTACACTTAGGCAACGAATTTTTGCATAGCTGCACATTTCTTGTACCAATAAAGAAAACCCAAGCGGAGTAGCTTTTCTTAATTCAATTACTTTTTCGGGTAATTTATATTTCTCATCATTATGCTTTACAGCCTTGGGATCTATAGCAATGTTATTGGCTATCCAATAAAAAATAGCTCTTGCTTTATCTTCATTACTCGAAAATTTTGT
>JAYSWO010000378.1:0-3544 GCA_043717975.1 Ferruginibacter sp.
TACGACACCCTTGCAATTGGCTAACGATAAGCACTACAACTCTCGTTCGGGACTTACACCCTAGAGCTAATGGACATGCCTGACACACATAAAAAAGCCATTCCGAAAAATCGGAATGGCCTTGAGAACTTTAAAAAGTAATCTATTAAGATTGAACTTAATTATTTTTTAACTTCTTCAGCAGCTTTCTTTACGTCAGTTGCAGCAGCTTTAACGTCAGTTGCAGCACCTTTAACAGCTTCAGTAGCAGCGTTCATTTTAGAAGCAGCGGTATCAACAGCAGCGTTCATTTTAGCAGCAGCGGTATCAACAGCAGTTGTTACTGGAGTTTCTACTACTGGAGTTTCTACTACTGTAGTTTCAGCTTTTTTCTCTTCGCAAGAAGCGAATGCTACAGCGATAGCTGCGATTGCAAGAAATTTTTTCATTTTGTTGTTTTTTTTAAATGTTTAAATTATAATTCAGTTATTAATACCGAAACGAAAAAAAGGTAACCCTATAGCGAAAAAAATATTTTAAAATTATTTTTTGGGTTACTAAAAGCTTTATTTTGTATTAATAAACAAGGATAATAGGGTGAGTACACTAGAACAAGACAAGATTTTACTGGAAGGCATAGCTGCTGAAGACAAAAATGCTATTGAACAATTGTATAAACAGCACTATAATATGGTACAAACCATGGTTATAGCAAATGCAGGCAGCAAAGATGATGCGGCAGATTTGTTTCAAGAAACCGTAATTGTACTCTTTGAAAAAGTAAAAGCTGGCCATTTTGAATTAACGAGCTTGTTAAAAACCTTCATATACTCAGTAGCTAGGCGACTGTGGTTGAAGAAATTACAACAGCAGCAACGTTACACCTCTCAGCCCGATGGTTTAGAAGAAATAGTGCCAGTAGAAGATGAAATAGAACAGCATTTGAAGATTCAGAATGATTTTGTAATAATGGAAAGTGCCATGAATAAGATTGGAGAGCCTTGCAAAAGTTTATTACAAGCATATTATCTTCAAAAAAAGCACATGAACGTTATTGCTCAAGAATTTGGTTATACCAATGCAGATAATGCAAAAACACAAAAATATAAATGCCTTGTGCGCCTAAAGAAACTCTTTTTTGCACAATATAAAAACACGGACTAATGGAAGATACTTTATTAATGGATGCCGCAGAACGCTTTGCAAAAGGCGAAATGAGTGCCGAAGAAAAAATTTATTTTGAAGATTTAAGAAAAAATAATCCAGAGCTTGATCAAGCGGTGGTGGAGCAACTATTCTTTTTAAATCAATTAGATCATTATAGTAGCACCAAAAATTTCAAATCTATTTTGGGAGAAGTAGAAAATAAATTGGTGGCAGAAAAATTCTTATCTCGTACTATGCCACAAACCCAAGGTAAACTTATACAACTATGGCATAGATATAAAAAGGATATTGCTGTTGCGGCCTCTATAGCTGGTATTGTTTCTATTTTTGTGGGTACAATTGTTTCTTCTGTTACTAAAGATGGAGATAAAAACATTCAGCCCCTTGTAGAAAAACTTAATGCCCAAGAGAAAAAGACTCGTAAAATTGAAACACAATTAAATCAATTACAAGCTGTGGGCAGCAATTCAATTCCAGTTAAAGAAAAACTAGATGCTCGTTTTAGAGCAACAGGTTTTATGATAGATGCATCTAATAATTATATTGTAACCAATGCCCACGTTGTAAAACAAGCCGCCAATCATCTTATAGTAGAAAATAACAAAGGAGTTGAATATGATGCTACGGCAGTGTATGTTAATATTGAACAAGATCTAGCCATCATTAAAATAACAGATTCTAGCTTTAAACATTTACCTGCTTTACCTTACACAATAAGAAAATCAGGAGCCAATTTAGGAGAGGCTATTTTTATGATGGGCTATCCCAAAGCGGAGATTGTATATGGCGAAGGTTATGTAAGTGCAAGAAATGGATATAAAATGGATACTACTTATTGTCAAATTAGCACTTCTGCCAATGAAGGCAATAGTGGTTCGCCTGTTATAACTAAAAATGGAGATTTAATTGGCGTAATAGCTAGCAAAGAAACAGATGCTACAGGTGTTGTATTTGCCATAAAATCTGCCAATATTTATAGAGCTATAAGTGAGGCAAAAAAACAAAAGGATGATGTAAAAATAAAAATTACCTCTGCACCATCTCTTAAAGGATTAGATAGAGAAACTCAAATAAAGAAAATGGAAGGATACGTGTTTATGATAAAGGGAAATTAAAAACTAGTTTTTACAAAAAAGCCGCATAGTGGCTTTTTTGTAAAATAGAAAACCCAACATAAGTTAACTTAATTTCAATCCACTTTAGCAATTGAACTTGCACCACTACTATGTTTCTCTTTTAATATAGCATCGCCCTTATAATACACATTGCTTGCTCCACTTGCGTTTGCTGTAATTTCTTTGTTTACTGTAATGGTTATATCACTTGCACCAGATGCTTTTACAACAGCTGTTTCTGAAATTAAATCATAGCTTTTAAAATCGCTAGCTCCACTACATTCTATAGTTATATTTTTTACGGTACCACTCAATTTCATATCACTTGCGCCGCTTAGTCTTACATTAAGCTCTCCAATATTTAATTGTCCTTTAAAATCGCTTGCGCCACTAATTTTTATATTTAGCATTGGCAGCTCCATAATACCTGCTAGCAATACATTTGATGCACTTGATGCGGTAATTTGCTCCAACGATTTATACGATACATACACATTTAGTTTTTGATTTCTGCCATTCCAAACTCTTGGCCCATCATAAAAAATATGTAGCTCACCATTTTCAATTTCTGTTTTTATACCTTGTTTATATTTTTCTTCATCTGCACTTATAGCAATTGCTTCTGTATCTCCTTTGCTTAAATAAAGATGAATAGCGTTGGATACTTTTATACTTGTAAAACTCCCAGATATTTCTCTCAATTCTGCATCAGGATCTACTACAAATTGTTTTTGTCCAAAGCCTGGCAAACTTGTAAGTAAGAGTAATATTTGAAGAAGGTATTTCATTGAAAAATGGTTTGTTGTTTGGAGTTTGTTGTTTATTGTTTGTTGTTTATTGTTTATTGTTTGTTGTTTATTGTTTGGTGTTAGGTGTTCAGATATTTTATCAATAAATTGCAAATCCAAAATATACTGCCAACTGCCAACTGCCAACTGCCAACTGCCAACTGCCAACTGCCAACTGCCAACTGCCAACTGCCAACTGCCTACAGCGCGAACGTGCCCATCGGCTGGCCTCTCGTGCTAACAGTTGCGGAATGCGCGGTTGTGGTGTAGTTCGGCGGGGTGCGCTCCTTTTATCCCGCTATGATTCATCGTGTCTCCCAGCTTCGCTTCTTCCTCGGAGGCATTTTGCTTTTTGCTGCGGCGGTGTCGCCGCTGCGGGCGCAGGTGCCGGGGGATGGCTGGGCGCTGAATTGGAGCGATGAGTTTGAGGGGACTTCGCTCGATACGGCGAAGTGGAGCATTTCGACCGGGGCGCGGCGCGATGCGCAGAATGTG
>JAYSWO010000379.1:0-8879 GCA_043717975.1 Ferruginibacter sp.
CCTTCCTTCATCGAAATAGAATTCACAATACATTTTCCTTGCACACATTTTAGCCCTGCTTCTATAATTTCAAATTTAGAAGAGTCAATCATTATCGGAATTTTTGCAATATCCGGTTCTGCTTGCACAAGGTTCAAAAACGTACGCATCGCTTCCACACCTTCAAGCATGGCATCGTCCATGTTAATGTCAATAATTTGTGCGCCGCCTTCCACTTGTTGACGAGCTACTGAAAGCGCCTCTTCATACAAACCATCTTTTATAAGGCGTGCAAATTTTTTGCTACCAGTTACGTTCGTTCTTTCACCAACGTTTATAAAATTTGTTTCGGGGCGTACAATTAATGGTTCTAAACCGCTTAGTCTTAAGTATGGGTGTATTGTATTCATTTTCTTTTTTTGGTTACGAGCAGAAGTACCTTGATTGAACTTCAGTGGCGACGCTCCATTCAACAGTATATCGCTATTTAGCTTTTATTGATTTTTTAGATTTTGTTTGTTTCTTTTCAGGAAATAAATTTTCTAGAAAATATTCTTTTTTATGTTCCAAATAAATATCATCATTTGTTGAGAGTGCTCCTAAAAGAATACTTCTTTGCCCAAATCCATAGCTATTCACCTCTTTAAATAAAGCTGTTGTATAGGTTTCGCCTTCTTCAATTTTCATTTTATCTAAACATAGTAGTGTTAAGAAGATACATGATATTAAATTGGACAAATAGATAGCTATTTCTTCGGTTGCTTTTTCAAATTCTGCATTATGAACGATATCACTTCTCACTTTATAAATCTTAGTCATGTTTTTGTAAATAGCTTTACTAGTGTCTATATCAAATCCTAATAATACAGAAGGCAGTCTAGCAACTTTAATCGTAATACTATCTCTCCCTACATTATTATTTAACATTTCCAAAACAGATAAATAAAGAATTATTTTTACATAAAACTTGTCATTATTAGTAGCCTCAGAATACAAACTTAAAACACTGTGAAGAGTACTTTTAACATCTAACGTTAGATAATAATTGAACGATTGAGTTGCATTCCATATAAAATGAAGTTTTTTACTTCTATATTTTTTTCTTTCAAGCTCAGTTTCTAATTTTATTTTAGATTGTGCGTTAAAGATTTTCCAATAACCCCAACCAGCTTGGTTATTAAACCCAAAAATTTGATGTTTTACTTCATGCTCAGTTATTTCTGCCGAAAATAAACAATCAATAAAAATATGAGAAGGTTCCGTTATCTTTAAGATAAGAAATAAACTTTCTAATAAAGTAAAACTTCCGTCACAATATATTATTACTGTATTACCCTCTTGTTTTAAATTTTTTATTTTCTTGATATTTTCATGGATTCCTAATTCTACTCCGTTAAATATTATATCATTATTTAAGAAATTTTTAAATTCCAGAGCATCTACTTTACAGCTATTTATTGAATTTTTTTTTCCTATGACTATATCAACTTGTTTTTTACTAATTCCTCCAAGAATAATAAATGATATTTTTTTTGAATTTGAAATCATATTTATATTGCTTAAACAAGAGATTTTTCTATCTAAAATTACTTTTTCAAAAATCCGAGTCAGCGCCTCGGATTTTCATATTTCCCAATTTCCGAGGCACTATCTCGGAAATTCATTCTTAACTTTCCACCAACTCAGGCATTACCCTTGGTTTAAAATTCTTCACTGCATCTGCAATATGTTTTATATGCCCAGGTGTAGTACCGCAACAGCCACCTACAATATTTAGCCAACCTTCTTTTGCCCACTCTTCAATAATATGTGCGGTTTCATGTGGTTGTTCATCGTATTCACCAAAAGCATTTGGTAAGCCTGCATTGGGATATGCAGATGTAAAGCAGCCTGCAATTTGAGAAAGCTCTTCTACATGTGGGCGCATTTCTTGTGCACCCAATGCGCAGTTGAGCCCTACACTTAGTGGCGCTGCGTGCATTACCGAAATATAAAAAGATTCTAAAGTTTGTCCGCTTAATGTTCTACCACTTGCATCAGTAATTGTACCACTAATCATGATTGGCAATTCAGCCTTATTCTCCTTACGGAAATAATTTTTAGTGGCATAAATAGCCGCCTTTGCATTCAACGTATCAAAAATGGTTTCTATCAAAATAATATCTACCCCTCCGTCTACCAAGCCGCTAATTTGCTGTGTGTATGCTTCTGCTACTTCATCAAAAGTTACGGCTCTAAAACCAGGGTTATTTACATCAGGCGAAAGTGAAAGCGTTTTATTTAAAGGACCAATAGCACCTGCAACAAAGCGTGGCTTATCAGGGTTCATTGCGGTGTATTTATCTGCTGCTTTTTTGGCACATTGGGCAGATGCTACGTTTAGCTCATACGCCAATGCTTGCATATCATAATCTGCTTGTGCAATAGTAGTGCTGCTAAAAGTATTTGTTTCTATAATATCTGCACCTGCTTCCAAATACAATTCATGAATACCTTGTATAATATCGGGTTGTGTAATGCTGAGCAAATCGTTGTTGCCTTTTACATCGCTATGCCAGTCTTTAAAGCGTTCTCCACGGTAATCGGCTTCTTCTAATTTGTGCTGCTGTATCATAGTACCCATGGCACCATCAATAATAAGTATTCTTTCTTTTAATATTTCTCTAATATCCATATACCAATTTTCTATTTTTTAAAAATAGTTACGTAAAATATATGATTGACTATTGAAAACGATTTGCAAATCTGCACGAAGTAGTAATATTAGCAGAAAATGTATTTCGTTTATTAGTTCAATCTTTTGCAAAATGTGCGAGGGTGAACAATAAACAAATCTTGCTTCGCACGGTGCAAATGTACGCTATGAAAGGGTTAATGCAAAATTTATTAGCCACTAATAACTTTAATGTACACGAATTAGAAGCCATTAGTGACAATTCGTGCCATTCGTGGCAACAAAGCTACGAAGCCGTAATATAATTTTCTACAGGAATACGATTGGTAATACTTTTTGCCAACGTCATTTCATCTGCATACTCCAGCTCGCCACCAAAAGCAATGCCTCGAGCAATAGTGGTAATTTTTACTTGCACTTCTTTTAGCTTTCTACCAATGTAATATATAGTAGTATCGCCTTGTATATTTGGGTTAAGCGCAAACATTACTTCTTCTATTTCCTCTTCTTTTATTCTGCTTACTAGTGCATCAATTGTAAGCTGGTCTGGACCAATACCATCCAACGGGGAAATGATGCCACCGAGTACATGATACAATCCATTAAATTGTTGGGTGTTTTCTATGGCAATTACATCTCTTATGTTTTCTACTACACAAATAAGGTTTTGCTTTCTAGAAGGGTTGATACAAATATTACAAACTTCTGTATCAGATACATTATAACAACGCTTACAAAATTTTATTTCGTTTCGCATTTTAGAAATGGTACTGCTAAACATATCTACCTCTTGTGATTGTTGTTTTACTAGATGTAGTACCAAACGCAAGGCCGTTTTTTTTCCTATGCCTGGTAATTTGGCAAATTCATTTACGGCATTTTCAATAAGTTTTGAAGAAAATTGCATGTGTAAAAGTAGTAAATTGTTTAATTGATACATTGATTAATTGTTAATGATGCAATTGTCATTCCGAAAATGAATTGGAAACAATTGCACAATTAAAGCCAAATTGAAAAACAAAATTTGAACGGAGCGTCGCCACAAATGTCAAATCAAGGTTTTTCAGCTGGTAAACAAAAATAAAATTTGTTTACAAATTTATCTCTCGCTCATTTTCCCAATCTGCCCGTACAGATAATTTTTGAGAAAGCGTAACCGCCATTTCTGGTTGTAATTTTTTTGTGTAATTACCAGGTGTCCATTTGCCATTTTTATCTGTATCGTACAATATTCTTATGCCATACTCCCCTGGGGTAAACATATTATTAGTCCACTCTTTGCCCAAAATTGGATAAGAATATTTAACCTCATCGCCGATTAGAAATTGCAATACAGGATTTTTACTAAGGTTGAGGTCATTAAAACGCAGTGTAAGTTTTCCATAATCTTCCACCCGTTTTGTGCTAAAACGAATGGTATCGTTTTTGGAAATTCTATTTCCTACTGAATCGCTTACTGCAGAGGTATCTATAATTAATACAAGTGGAGTTTCTGCTTTCCACTTTACATCCAACATCAGTTTTTTTGCAGTGCTATCCAAAGAATATTTTATTCCAGTCATTTTTTTATACAATGTATCCGTTATGTATATTTTTGAACTATCAATGGTTTTCAATGGGTTATTAAAACTGATTTCTAAAGCTGAAAGCAGATCTTGATTAGATGCAAGATTGGTGGTAACTCGTAATTTTTTTTCTAGTGTTTTTTTGCTTGTGCTTGGGGTAACATTATTTTGTATTTGTACTTCTTGTTTTTCAGTATAGGCATATAGTGTTACGTTTTCATTGTTGGCTGCAGATACCTCTTCATTGGCAAACGCAAATATTTCTGCTCCAGAGTTATAAGTTTTGCCACCGTCACCATCTTTTAATGCATATATCTTAAAATTGGTAGCAGGTAAGTTTTTAAATTCAAAGCTGCCATCGCCCTTTACTTTGGCTATGTAGTTTGGTTTCTTTTTAGTAACGGTACTATCCACTGCATTTTTGTAAAGCATCACCGTTAAAGTGCTATCATAGTCACCGGATTCTGCTAAAATAACTTTGCCAGATATAGTAGAAGAGTCCAATACATTACCAGTAGAAAAAGTAAAAGACAAATCTTTTACAATATTGGCTTCGTTAATATCCCTTACTGCATCTCCAAAATTGATGGTGTAAGTGGTATTGGGCAAAAGTGTATCTCTAAATTTTAGGGTAATGGTGCGTGGGTTTGCAGTAATGGATGGATTTTTATTTTGTAGTGGCGAAATAAGCAAGTTTTGGCTTAAATCGGATACATCAATATATTCATCAAACTCCAACGTAATTTTATTGTTGGATACATTTTTGCTTCCAAATGTTGGATTTGCACGTATCAATTTTGGAGCAATGGTATCTTTAGCTCCACCAGTTGGCAAGCCAATTTGCGCACAACCACCTGAAAACAACGAAGCGGCTACCAAAACAACAACGGTAATACAATAGAAAATATTTATAGGTGCTCTCATTTGTACAAAAAATAAATTTTGTCAAAATTAACGCCTAAATGTCAACTCTTTAAAATAATATTGCAATAGAATGTTATAATCTGTTTACCAAAATGTTGTTTACGGGAAACCTTATCATTTCATTTTAAGTCTTAAAAACAAAAAACCCTGTTATGAAAAAAATTATTCTTGCAGTTGCTTGCTTTATTACGGCACAATTTGCTTTTGCTCAAGCTTATGATGGCTCGGTAGATTATCTCAAGAAAAGTCAAGCCGCGGTAATAGCTGAATATAAATACCCACAAGAAACAATAGAAAAAACGTTGAAAGATAAATTAGAACGCCTTGGCCTAAAAGTAAAAAGCACAAGAGGGTTTTTAGTGGTTTACAACGCTGTAATTAGTTCTGTAAGTAGCAATCAAATGGAATATGCTTTTCAGGTAGATAGAAAAAGCAAGCGTGAAAAAGAAACAACCGTGGTTTCTATGGTAATGAATGTAAATGATGTAAATGCCACTGCGGACAATGCTTCTAAAGCAAAAGATTTTTTAAATGAACTAGCTCCTGCTATTGATGCGTTAAATATAGACAATATGGTTGCGGACCAAGCAACCGTAGTTGAAAAGGCAGAAAAGAAAAATAAAAATTTGCAAGATGATATTGTTAGCTTAGAAAAAAAGATTCGCAACTATCAAGATGATTTAGCCAAAACGAAAAAACAACAAGAAGAACAAGTAAAAGAGGTACAAAGGCAGCAGGAGATTTTGGAAACGATAAAGGCGAAGCGGAAATAAGGCCCCACCTATCCTCCCCGAAGGGGAGAGAAACAATATAGACTGAAATATAGATCGAAAAATAGTTGTTATAATTGATTGTAAAGGGCTCACGATTTCGTGAGCCCTTACTTTTTAGTCGTTTTGTTCTATGTCATCTATGTCGTGCAACTCAATAGCCAGCTCATTTTCTTTTACAAAATTGCACCACCTACAATCTTCTTTGCCGCAGCCAGTGTAAAAATCTTTGGCTTGTATTTTTTCCCAAGCAGTAAGGATTTGTTCTTTTACAATATTGCAATCTTCGGGGGTAATTACAATTTTTTCTTTGCGGTATTCTTTCTTTTTATCTGGCTCTACAAAATCAAACTCGGTGCTTATTACTTGCCAATCTTTTTGGTCGTAGTTGTCTATTAAAATTTTATAGAAAACCGCTTGCCGCCAATAGTTTCCGCCCTGTGGTTCTTTATCGTTTGGTCCTTTGAGCGATGGTAAGGCTTTTTCAATATCGCCACTTTTATAATCAACTACGTTTACGGTTTTGCCATCAAATTCTAGCTTGTCTAATTTACCTTTTAACGGCACACCATCTACCACCACGCCTCTTATATTTCTTTCTATGGCTACTACTTTGTTCCAAGTGTTGATGTATTTTTCGTAATAATTAAACAATACGCCTTCGCCATATTCCATGCGCCTTGCAAACGATTCTTTGGTAAAATTTTCCCTATGCCTGCGCATGTACCAAACAAAATCGCCAAACATGTCTTCCTTACCATTAAATTTCTCTTTGCCGCTTTCCTGCATTTTTTTAAACAATCTTTCTAATGCAAAATGTATGGCACTTCCAAATGTGGTAGATTCATTTATGCCCGATGGCACTCGTATCATATTATTGAAGTAAAACTGTAGCGGGCATTTCATATAATTGTTTAAAGCCGTTACATTCATTTGAAATTTGCTGAGCAAGCCATCAATAAAGTCATCTTCAGCATGGGCTATTTCAGGGGCTTGTGCGGAAAATTGTAATAAATTAAAAGCCGCCATATCATTCTCCGAAATGCTCGGATACTCCACAGCTAATTGATGTACTTCTTGTATTTCTGCAATAAAAACAGATGGCTCTAAACCCTTGCCTTCGTTGCTATATTTTGCATAAGAAATATTTAAATATTTTTCTGCCCTTGTGAGTGCCACATAAAAAAGTCTGCGCAGTTCTTCTCCCTCTGCCGCATCGCTTGGAGCGGATGCGAACATCGTATCTGGAAACTTATAACCGCTCTGTGGCTTTCTTTTCTTTTCCCATGAGGAAGCATTTACGCCTGCAAAGAATACGTACTCAAACTCCAAACCCTTGCTGCCATGGGCTGTTAGCAAGTTTACGGCTTTTTCATTGCCCGATACTTCTATGAGTGGTAATGGTAGGTTTTCTTTTTTCATTAAATCCAATACATCTATAAAACCTTTTAAGTCTAAATATGGATTACGGGCTGTTTCAGTTTTTACAAAATCGAATAAGGCCGTAAGTAATTGCAACAATTTTAATTTTTCTTCGTGCTGCATAATGTATGCAAGTACGCCACCGTTGCGTATAATGCTATCCAATAATTGTTGAAGCGATACATTAGATACATCAGCTATCAAGCTTTCAATAATGGCACTGGTATTTTTTAATTTTTGGTCTATGCCGCTATCAAACAAATCTTTTGGTGGTTGGTTGGCTTTATCAAACAATAATTTTCTGATAGAGCTTCTTTCATCTTTGTAATTTCTTGCATTTACTTCTACCGTAATTTTTGCAATATCTATTGGGGCTATTTTATAAAAATCGTAATGCAGTATTTCAAACAACAATTCATCGCCACCATACGGAATATCATGCTCTGCATTTAAGTAACGCATGATGGTTATTATTTTATTTACAAATGCATTGCTTAAAATATTGATGTTTCGTTTGCTAAAAACAGGTATTCCTTTTAGTCGTAAATATTCTGCCAAGGCCTCACCATACTTATTTTCTTTATAAATAACCGCAATTTTTCTTGGCTCTATATTGTTTTCTAACAACGATGCTATTTCCGCTGTAATGCCCGCCATTTCTTCTTTTACTGCGTTGTATTCTTTTATACTTGGCTTATTAGTAAGCAATTTTATTTTATCATTGCTGGCCAATAAATCTTTGCTTAAGCCTTCAATATTTTTTACCAAACGCTCTTCGTTTTTATCAATAAGCGTTTTGGCAACATTCAATATGGGTTGTGTGCTTCTGTAGTTATTGGTAAGCACCACGGTTACCATTTCGTTGCTATAGTGGTTTGCAAAGCCCAACATGTTTTCTACATTGGCACCTTGAAAGCGATAAATACTTTGGTCATCATCGCCCACCACAAATACATTGGGCGTATCCCAATAGCTAATGAGTTGTTGCACCAGTTTATTTTGTGTGCCGCTTGTATCTTGGTATTCATCTACCAACACATATTGAAAACGCTCTTGGTAGTTGGATAATACATCGAGATTTTCTTCAAAGGCTTTTATGACCCAATTTATCATATCATCAAAATCGTAGCGGTTGCGCTCTCGCATAAGGTTTTGGTAATTGTCAAACTCATTTACGGCTGCACGAAGTTTTTCTTTCTTTTCTTTTTCTTCTTCAATTTTATCGGTGCGTACATCTCCTTTTTTAAATTCTTTGGTGGCACGCTTGGCTATGTATTCATCACGGCTTGGTAAATCGGCTATGTATTCATCTATTTTTTGGTTAATAAATTGCGGCGTCCAACCCTCACGCTTCATGTTAGAAAATAATTGCTTCAAATTATTTATTTCATAATATACATCGCCTCTGTATCGCTTTAGTGGATTGTCTTTGGAAAAATTATCAATGAGTTTTTTAAACAATTCTATATTCTCCAATTCTGAAATAGCATCCAAACTATTTTTTTCAAACAACGATAAATTATCTTGTATAACATCGTTGCAAAA
>JAYSWO010000380.1:0-24035 GCA_043717975.1 Ferruginibacter sp.
CATCGTGATGAGATATTGATTGTTACACTTATAAATGGGCTAGATGGTATTATATCGTTTGTAACAAGCATTTATACAATAATCTTAAAACTTGGCTAATGTATTTTACCGTTTACTCTTTTGTATATACCGTTAAATAGATGTAGTAACAACAGCTTTATATATTTATTAAATTACTTGTTATCGTTCTATCATTTCAAAAAAATTGCTTTTATGAAAAAAACTACACTGCTTTTTATTGTAAGTATGCACGTTACAATATGCTTTAGCCAAAATGTGGGTATTAGTAATACAGCAATAACGCCTGATCCAAGTGCTCAGTTGGAAGTGAGGTCTAGCTCTAAGGGAGTATTGGTTCCAAGAATGTCGACTGTGCAAATGGGACTAATTGTTGCACCTGCACAAGGTTTAATGGTGTACAATACGGATAGCAAAAGCTTTTTGTATTACGATGGTTTTTGGAAAGAAATGTCTATAAAGGATGACAATGTATGGTCAAAAAATGCGGATAATATTTATAACAACAATCTAGGATTTGTGGGTGTAGGCACAAACAATCCTGAAATTAAGTTAGATGTGGCATCAGGCTCAAGTGGAGCATTAGCAAGGTTTAGTGGCGGTACATCTACATGGATGGAGTTTAGAGAAAACAATATATATAGAGGATATGTAGGCTCGTATGCAGGCAATGCAGAAGATATGGACTTTGGTACTGGTGCGGGAAATGCCACAGGCAAAATACATTTTACAATTGGGTCCATTCCTAAAGTTACGGTAAGTGATCTTGGGTATATGGGTATTGGAAAAATGGCACCCAATAGTCCTTTGCATGTGGTTGGGGGTACTGGTGCAGGAGGCGTACTACCATTTTTTTCTACCATTACTGCTGAAAATAATGGCAATACTTTTTTAAGTTTACTTGCACCAAATGCCAATGAGGCAGGAATGATATTTGGTTTAAATAGCAATAATGTAAGTGGAAGTGTAGTGTATAATAATGGAGCAACACCAAAGGGGCTTCAATTTAGAACAAGAAATAATGTTACTCAAATGGTATTAGATTCTTTGGGTAATGTAGGTATTGGAGATATTACACCAACCTCAAGACTAAATGTAACATCAACAACTGCTAGCAACATTGCCAATTTTGATGGTAGAAGTGGTATGTTTATCGGACTGTATGAAAACGCAACATATCGTGGATACCTAGGTTCTTTTTCTGGCGCTACAACAGATGTTGATTTTGGTACTGGGGGAGGTAATACTACAGGAAAATTAAATTTTACGATACAGGCTTCACCAAAATTTAGTATTGCTACAGATGGTACAGCGCAAGTATTGGGTAGTAATATTTTAGAAATAGGCGCTGGTATCATTGGTAAGGAGACCAATGCAGGAAAAATTGGGTACAACGCTTTTGGTCAAAGTGCTTTAACCTTTATAGGTGCTGGTACTACCACAAGTAATAGAGCCATGTATTTTTATGCCGAAGGAGGTACTACTACCAATGGGCCAATCTATATTGAAAAAGCTTCTGGTGGGTCGCCAACAATAGAAATAAAACCATCCGAAACTGGTGTGGATGGATCTGAAATTTTGTTGTATAATGCTGCAGGTCTTGCAACCATTGAGTTAGATGCAGATTTTGGCGATGGTGATGGCAGGGTTATTACAAGTGAATTACAAATAAAAGGTGGCTCCGATTTGGCAGAACATTTTGATATAGCAATAGATGAAGAAGCTGAAGCAAAACCAGGTATGCTTGTGTCAATAGATACAAAAACGGAAGGTAAACTTTGCCTCACAAACCAACCAAGCGATACAAAAATTGTAGGTGTAATTAGCGGTGCAAATGGCATAAAACCTGGCATGCTTATGGGGCAAGAAGGTACGATTGCTTTTGGTAAATATCCTATTGCTTTAGCCGGTAGAGTATATGTGCTAGCTACTAACGAAGCAGGCGAAATTAATGCTGGTGATTTTTTAACCTCCTCCAGCAAAAAAGGCTTTGCAAAAAAAGTTACCAATATAAATAAAAATCAAGGTGCAATAATTGGTAAGGCAATGGGTAAGGTAAATCCAGATAATGGATTTGTTTTGGTACTTATCAATTTACAATAATCAAATATTCATCCACTCAAAATTTTAAAAAATGAATATTCGTAGCTATATATTTTTTTGCATTTTTATTTGTTTGCACAATTTTGCAAATGCACAATTCTTTCCATTATACATCCCACCTACATTAAACGGGCCTGTGTATAATTTAAATATGCAGCATGGTACGCATCAATTTATTTTTCTAACCAACAGTGCTACCATGGGTTTTAATGGAAATGTACTTGGCCCAACACTCATTATGCAAGCAGGGCAACAAGTATCTATGAATGTAACCAATAGTATAGGTGAAGCCAGTACCGTTCACTGGCATGGCTTTCATGTAGCTCCTGAAAATGATGGAGGCCCACATACGGTTATAGAACCCAATACTACTTGGACACCTTCTTTTGAAGTATTAGATAAGGCTGGCACATATTGGTATCATCCGCACTTACACGACTCTACTACCAAGCATGTTTTGAAAGGATTGGCTGGAATGATAATTGTAAAAGATGCTGAAGAAGCAGCGCTTTCATTACCCCGCACATATGGAGTAGATGACTTTCCGTTAATCATACAAACCAAATCAATTGATGCTGATGGAACAATAAATTATCAAGGACAAAATACAAATAGCGATACAAAATTGATGGTGAATGCTACCCCCAGCCCAAGACTAAATGTACCACAACAATATGTACGGTTTAGAATTTTAAATGCATCACTACAGCGTGTTTTTAATATAGGATTATCCAATGGATTTAGTTTTTTTCATATTGCAACCGATGGTGGCTTAAAAGCTACTCGTACTAGCATATCCAGATTAAGGCTTTCTCCAGGTGAACGTGGAGAAATAGTTGTTCCGTTCAACATTTATAGTGTAGGTACAAATTTGCAATTGGTAAGCTATGCAGGTTCTTTACCCAGTGGTACTTGGGGAGCTACAAATGCATGGCTAGGAGGTGGGGCGGCAGCTGTGCCCCCAGGCTATACCCCTAATTTTATGAATGGTACTACTTTTAATATACTCGGTTTTACAGTAGTGGCACCAACTGCAACACCTACGCCCATTCTTTCTATACCTTCTACATTGGCTACGGTAACGCCCATACCTGAAGCTTCTGCTACCGTTACAAGAAATAAATGGTTGTTTGCTGGCGACGGTGGCGGGGTAAAAATTGGAAATACATCTAATATCGCAAGTGCCAATGCTTTTAGCTTAACAACGATCGATGATGTTATTCCTTTAAACTCTACGGAAATATGGACATTGCACGGTTCGTTTAATATGTACCATCCATTTCATATACACGATATACAATTTTATATTTTAGACAGGAGAGACTCTAACAACAATATTATACCACTTACTTCCAATGAAATTGGCAGAAAAGATGTAGTGTTTGTAGGGCCAAAAGAAACGGTAAGGTTTATAACAAAATTCGATGATTTTTGGAGCGATGTACCGTATATGTATCATTGCCATATTACCATACATGAAGATAGGGGCATGATGAAACAATTTATTGTAACCCGAAGGATATATGTAGATAAAAATTATATTGGTCCAGAATTAGGAACCATTACTTTTCCTTTCAATACGCTGAGAGAAGCTGTAAATGCGGCAACAGATGGTACTACCATTTATTTTAAAAGTAATGGCATACACGAAGAGTTAACCACAGATTTGATTACAACAAAAAAACTAACTTTTAAAGTAACAACTGGTACTGTTACTGTAAAATAAAAAATAAGTATGAAAATATTTTTATTTCTTATTGTAATGGTTTTTTCCAAACTCACTTTTGCGCAAGCAAAAACGATACATGTATATGCATTTGTAGCTGAGGAATGCCCGATCTCAATTTATATGGCTGGAGCATTGTCAGAAATATCTCAATCTTATTATAGTAAAGCTGATTTTAATTTAGTGTTTCCATTAAAATCTAGTAATACTAAAACGGCTAATTTATTTAAAACAAAAAATAAATTGCCGTTGTATAATATTGTTATAGATAAAAACCAAGGTATTAGTAAAAACCTTGGAGCCAGTGTAACACCAGAAGTAATTATTATAGATGCTGACAACAAAGTATTATATAAGGGAAGAATAAACGATGCATATCTAGAACCGGGCAAACGCAGGCATATCTTTGGGAGCAACGATTTAAATAATGCGCTTGCAATGATTACCGAAGGAAAAGAATTTCCTAAACCATGGAAAAAAGCAATCGGCTGCTACATTACCTATACTAAAAAATAAATGTAATGAGGTATTTTCTACTTGTATTAAATATTATAAGCATCAATGGTTTTGGTCAGCAAATAAATTACATATCCAGCATTAAGCCAATAATAGAAAGCCATTGTGTGCCTTGCCATAGCAAAGGAAATGTTGGATCCATGCCACTAACCACTTACAAAGAAGTAAGTTCCTATGCAAAAATGATACAATACGTTTCAGAAAATAAATTAATGCCGCCTTGGAAAGCCGATCATGGTTTTTCGAATTTGAAAAATGTGAATTATTTAAGCGAAAGTGAAATAGCGTTAATAAAAGATTGGGCTAATAATGGAATGGAGGAAGGAAATATATGGAAAGAGGTAAAGCAAAAAAAAATGCCGGCAATAACTTCCATAGAAAAACCTGATGTCGTTTTTAAAATGAAAGAAGCTTTTGAACAAGCTGCTGATTACACAGATAGAACGCAGGTTTTTGTAGTCCAATCAAACTTTAAAGAAGACATGTATATAGAAGGATTGGAGTTTGTACCTGGGAATAGGAAAATAGTAAAAGCATGCAGCATTTCAATAGATACAGGAACGATCGGCACTCGTTATGACAGCAATGATTTAAAATATGGGTATAGCAGTTTTGCAAGTGTGGGTTTTGTGCCGCATCAATATATATGGTATCAATGGACAGCAGATATGGGCGCTACTTTCTTTGAAATGCCCTACATTAAAAAAATACCTGCGGGTAGTAAAATATTGTTTCATATTACCTATGCTGCATCCAATACATTAGAAAAAGACGTGTCGTATTTAAAATGTAAAACAACCAAAAATATGGCTGAGTCAAAACTTATTCATTCTTCTATTTTATTTACTAGTAATGATATTACCAATGGGCCTTTTATGATCGATGTAGATGAAAAAAAGAAATTTTTTGTAACCACTACAATGAATAAACCTATTGAAATAGTAAGTGTAATGCCACAAGGGCAATATGCGTGCTATAGCTGGGAAATATATGCGGTAGATAGTGTTACAGCTAAAAGAATAAATATTTTAAAAATAACCCAATGGAATGCCCATTGGAAAAAGAAATATGACATGGCCGTACCTATTAGACTTTCTGCAGGTAGTAAGGTTTTTGGTATAGCCTATTATAATAATTCCGAAGAAAATAATAACCTGATTATTTTGCCACCCAAAAAAATTAAGTATGGTGAAGCTACAAGAGATGAATTGTTTTTGGTACAATATGATGTAGTAGAAGTAACATCGCAAAATTTATAATAGATGATTAAGATAGTCACTTTTGTTTTTACAATGATTTCGTATTTTATTACAAATGCGCAAACAACAGTTGTATTGAGTGCATCAGCGGATAATACCATTTACCAAGATTTCCCCAGTAATAGTAATGCAATTGGGCAGCACTTTTTTAGTGGAAATAATGGAGGAAATAGCCCAAGGCGTGCACTGTTAAAATTCAACATAGCTTCTGCCGTGCCAAGTGGTGCAATAATTACAGCAGTAACACTTACGCTAAACTGTAATATCAGTAGGAATATAGCTGATAATGTGTTGTTGTATAAGCTTTCTACAGATTGGGGCGAAGGTACTTCTAATGCAACGGCATCAGGCGGTGGGGGTGGAGCCGCCGCTACAACAAATGATGCTACTTGGCCCAATAATTTTTTTTCTACTAGCAATTGGACAACGCCAGGTGGGGACTATATAGCCACAGCATCTGCTGCTACAAGCATTGCAGGTACAGGTTTTTATTCTTGGGCTTCATCAAATATGATTGCAGATGTGCAAAATTGGTTAGCTAGTCCTGCAACTAATTTTGGATGGATATTATTGTGCAACGAAACTACTTTTTCTACTGCAAGGCGTTTTGCATCTAGAGAAAATACAACGCTTGCTAATAGACCATCATTATCTATTACATATTCTACAGTAGTGCCCATTACACTTTCTTATTTTACAGGTGCACAAAAAAATGATATCGTACAATTAGACTGGCAAACAGAACAAGAAATAAATAATCAGTATTTTGAAATTTTTCATAGTACAGATGCTGTTATTTTTTCATCTATTGCAAAAGTTTTTGCCGTTGGAAATTCATCTACTCCAAAGCAATATCAGTTTCTGCATAATGCTAGCACGAAGGGTTATCAATATTACCAACTTGCTCAAACAGATATTAGTGGAGTAAAAACATTATCTGCAACACTAAAAGTAAAAATAGACGAACAAAAGGTTTTAGTAAAGCTTTTTCCAAACCCTGCTAGGCAAAACATTTTCATAAATGCAAATATAAATTTGAATCAAACAAATTATAAAATTTATAACCAGCAAGGCAGCTTAGTTAAAGTAGGAAAAGGAAATGTTTCTAAAATAAATCTGAACACATTTGCAATGGGTGGGTATTATTTTTATTTGTATGATAAAAATGAAATTATTTGGAAAGGAAGGTTTTATGTATTGTGAAGTATATTGGGTAACAACCCTAGCGACATTTTTTAGAAGCACTCTCTTTTTTTATAAAAGTGCGCCAAACTAAATAAATTAGTATATTGCACTTTGTAAAAAACTCTTAACCCGCAACTATAAAACCCGCAACTCAACATTTTGTACGCAATAGTAGATATAGAAACCACAGGCGGAAGTGCAGCAGGTAGCGGCATTACAGAGATAGCCATACATATACATGATGGAGAAAGGGTGGTACAACATTTTACTACGCTTATAAACCCTGAAAGGCCTGTGCCCCATTTTATAACAGCGCTTACAGGTATAAGCAATGCCATGGTAGCAAGTGCACCAACATTTAAAGAAATAGCGCCAACCATTTTTGAATTACTGAGCGAAAATATTTTTGTAGCACACAATGTAAATTTTGATTACTCTTTTATTTTTCATCATTTAAAACTTAGTGGCTACGAATTAAAAGTAAGTAAACTTTGTACGGTACGGCTAGCACGTAAGGCTTTGCCAGGTTTTCCTTCCTACAGTTTGGGAAAAATATGTAGGAGTTTAAACATACAAATAGATGATAGACACAGAGCAGATGGAGATGCTGCGGCTACGGTAATTTTATTCAACAAAATATTGGCAGCTGGTGGTATGGAGCATATTGATAAAATGCTCAAACGTACATCTAGCGAGCAATGGCTGCCACTGCATTTAGATAAAAAAATAATATTGCAATTACCTACTACCGCTGGTGTATATTATTTTCATGATGTAAAAGGAAAAATTATATATGTAGGCAAAGCCATTAATGTAAGGAAAAGAGTGAGCAGTCATTTTACGCACAATGATGCTGGCAGTAGGCGGCAAAATTTTGTACGCTTGGTGGCAAACGTTACATACAAAGATTGTGCAAACGAATTGCATGCGCTTATTTTGGAAAGTACAGAAATAAAAAGACTTTGGCCAAAATACAATTATGCACAAAAACAACCCATGCAAAAGTATGCGTTGTATTCCTATGAAGACAATAGAGGATACATAAGATTGGCCATAGATAAAAGACAAAAGAATTTACCAGCGGTGTATAGTTTTAATTTGTTGCACGAAGGGCAAGTGCTGCTTAGAAATATGATGGAAGAATTTGAACTAAACGATAAATTATGTTTCATAAACAAAGAACCTATTACTACAAAAGATCTGGAGTTTATTGAGGAACCGAAATATTATAACGGACGAGTAAAAAATGCCATCAATACTTTACAAGCACAATTGCCCACATTTGCCTTGCTTGATGATGGAATAGATGCCCATGAAAAATTATGTTTTTTAATTGAAAAAGGAAATTTTTGGGGCATGGGTTTTATTCCTTCACATACAAATACAAAATCTATCGATACATTAAAAGAAACTTTACAACCCTTTACTGACAATGATTTTATAAGAAATAGTATTTATAATTATGTAGAGGTGAATCCTGAGAAGAAGGTAGTTTTTCAATAAGTTGCGGGTTATGAGTTACGGGTTACGGATTATTTTAATTCGATACTGTATTCAAATTATGGGCGGTTAAAATTGTTTACCCACATTGGTATTTTTAATGTATTTCTTTCCTTTCCATCCCTTATTTTCGCAATCCAAAAAAATGTTCAAAAATGATTTGAAGATGAACCGAGCAATTCGACAAGCTCATTGTAAACTTGTTAGTGAAGCTCAACCAAGGATATTGGTTTGTAAACAAAAAAAGTTATTTGTAATTTTTTAATCAAAATTGAAGCGTATAACAAACACCAAACACAAAACAACAAGCACCAAACAACAAACACCAAACATCTAACAGTAAACACTAAAAACAAACAACAATTAAAAATACTCCATGTTCCAAAACCTCATAGCACAAAAACTTTCTATAAAACCTTCGCAAGTAGAAACGGTATTACAATTACTTAGTGAAGGAAGCACCATACCATTTATAGCACGATATAGAAAAGATACTACTGGTGCATTAGACGAAGTGCAAATACAACAAATACAAGATGAAAATAAATCGATGAATGAATTTGCAGAGCGCAAAACATTTATTGAAAAAACGATAACTGAGCAAGGTAAAATGACAGAGGAGTTGCAAGCAAAAATAGATGCAGCCATTACCATTACGCAGTTAGAAGATATTTATTTGCCTTACAAACAAAAGCGCAAAACAAAAGCGGTAGTAGCAAGAGAAAATGGTTTACAACCTTTAGCAGATATGCTATTGGCACAAACAGATATTGATGTAGAAAAAGAAGCAGCAGCATTTATAAATGAAAAAGTATTAACCGCTGATGCAGCATTGCAAGGAGCAAGAGATATTATTGCAGAAACCGTAAATGAAGATATTACCGTAAGAGAAAAGCTGCGTAGGTTTTTTGAAAAAGAAGGTTTGGTAAAAAGTACTGTTATAACTGATAAAGAAACTGAAGCCATTAAGTACAAAGATTATTATGCTTTTTCTGAAAAAATTTCTACGATACCATCGCATAGAACCTTGGCTATTTTACGTGGATTTTTAGAAGGATTTTTAAAAGTAGCCATAGAGCCTTTAGAAGAAATTGCATTAGAAATAATAGAAGATGTGTATTTAAAAGGCATGAGCACCTGTAGCGAACAAATACGCAAAGCCATTAAAGACAGCTATCGCCGATTGTTGCAACCAAGTTTGGAAACTGAATTTAGAACTGCATTAAAAACAGCAGCAGATGAAGAAGCCATAAATGTTTTTGCAGAAAATCTTCGTCAGTTGTTATTGAGCTCACCACTAGGTAGTAAAAAAATATTGGCCATAGACCCGGGTTATAGAACAGGATGCAAAGTAGTTTGTATAGATGAAAAAGGAGAGTTGCAAAAAACAGCACTCATTTTTGTACACGAAAAAAATAGAATGGATGATGCAGAACATACCATTCGCTCACTCGTAAAACAATACGATACACAAGCATTTGCCATTGGTGATGGTACGGCAGGAAGAGAGACAGAACAATTCATAAAAAAATTAAATATTGGACTGCCAGTTTATTTGGTAAACGAAGATGGTGCAAGTATTTACTCTGCATCGGAGATAGCAAGGCAAGAATTTCCTAATGAAGACATAACCATAAGAGGTGCTGTGAGCATAGGACGTAGGCTGATGGATCCACTGGCAGAGTTGGTAAAAATAGACCCTAAAAGTATTGGAGTAGGGCAGTACCAACACGATGTTAACCAACCAAGGCTTAAAGAAAAACTAGACCAAACGGTAGAGAGTTGTGTAAATAATGTAGGTGTAAATTTAAACACAGCCAGTAAACATTTGCTAAGTTATGTAAGTGGTATTGGTAGTAGCATTGCAGAAAATATTGTGGCGTATAGAAAACAAGAAGGAAAATTTACCAGCCGCAAACAATTATTAAAAGTGCCTCGCCTTGGCGGTAAGGCTTATGAGCAATGTGCGGGGTTCTTACGCATACCAGGCGCAGATGATGTACTCGATGCAAGTGCAGTGCACCCAGAAGCATACGCACTCGTACAACAAATGGCAAAAGATATTAATGCAGATGTGAATACATTAATAGGAAATGAAACATTGTTGACCACCATTGATAAAAAGAAATACATCAGCGAAAATTTTGGTGCACATACCATTAATGATATCATAAACGAACTTAAAAAACCAGGGCTCGATCCAAGAAGCGAAGCGCAGATTTTTGAGTTTGCACAAATATTTGGAATAGAAGATGTACATGTGGGCATGGAAGTGCCAGGTATTGTGACCAATCTTACACGCTTTGGTGCATTTGTAGATATTGGTGTAAAACAAGATGGCCTTGTACATGTATCAGAAATAGCACATAAGTACATACAAGACCCGAGTGAAGTACTCAAACTAAACCAACACGTAAAGGTAAAAGTAATGGAAGTAGATGTGGCTCGTAAGCGAATTGCCTTATCTATTAAACAAACGGAGGCGGCTCCTGCACAACAAGCTAGGCCATCGCAACACATACCTAAACCAAAGCAAAGCTTTGCTGCTCCTGCAAAAGAAGTACAACCAGCTACCATGGATGATGCGTTGGCGGCGCTTAAAAATAAGTTTAGGTAAATTATTGTATTGATAAAGCAAATAATTTTTTAATTGCACCGACCTTTAGGTTGGTGTTAAATTGATTTTATTAAAGTGGCTTTAGCCACAAAACCAATACCATTGGGGCTAAAGCCGATTTAATTCCTGTTTTTTCTGCCCTGTGCTAAAACAGAGGGCAAAGCATAAATCCTCCACTTGATGCTGTTGGATAAAATATTTATAAAAATATTTTGCAGAGAAGTATTTCTCCCTATCTTTGCAATCCGAAAATGAAAAAAGGGTAATCAATCATTTGATTTCTTTTATCTAAAAGGGAGTTTAGCTCAGTTGGTTTAGAGCATCTGCCTTACAAGCAGAGGGTCACAGGTTCGACTCCTGTAACTCCCACCTAATAATCAAGCGATTATCATTAATTTGATAGTCGCTTTTTTAATTTGCGACCAAAAATGCGACCACAAATAAAGTTAATAAGGGCAAACGGATAACAAAGAAAAGTAGATAAAAATTTGTGTAAAAAGTGCAAAATTTAAGCACCAAAAGCAGCAGCGAAAATCAGATATTTATCTTATGTGCTTTGCAACAATTTCTTGCTGTAAGCCCATATACTGGCAGAACTCATCCACGGTAACAACTTGGTGTTGCTCCTTGTTGAAGTGTTCTTTAATCCTCTTAATAAGGTATCTACCATATCTGTCACTTTTGCCTGTGATTATCTGAATGTCTTTCGGATAAATACACAGTCTATTCATTTATAAAATACTCTTTTAATACTTCATCCATACTTATGGTATGGTGTAACTATTGCAAAGATATTACTTTTTTGTGAGAGGTAAAAGTGTGTATGTTGGTAATATTGTGCAATATCGGAAAAGGCGGAAGCACTTGTTTGGTGCAGCTTTCAAAGCATTATACTTTTGGTCTAAACATTAAAAAAATAATAAAATGGCTAGACAATCAGGATTAATAAAATTGAAAGGTACACTTGGTGGTATCACATTTTACAAAACACAAGATGGACATCTTGCAAGAGAAAAGGGCGGAGTAGAAGCATCAAGAATTGCCAACGACCCCAACTTTCAACGTACCCGTGAAAACGGTGCAGAATTTGGTGCAGCTGGTAAAGCAGGAAAACTTTTACGTACTGCATTTAGAACAATTTTGCAGAACTCTGCGGATAACCGAATGGTTAGCCGATTGACTGCGGAAATGGTAAAAGTTATTCAAGCTGATATTATAAACCCAAGGGGCCAAAGAAATGTAATTGATGGCGAAGCGGTGTTATTAGAAGGCTTTGAATTTAATATTAAAGGAAAACTAGGCAATGCTCTTTATGCACCTTACATCGCAACTATTAATCGTACTACTGGTGTATTGGAAGCGACTATTGCTTCTTTCATTCCTGCAAATATGATTGCCGCACCAAGTGGTACAACTCACTTTAAAATTGAAAGTGCTGGTGCAGTGGTTGATTTTGAAAACGAAACTTTTGTAATTGATACAAACGATAGTGCAATCATTGCTTGGGATGTAACTGCAACGGCTGCACTTACTTTAACAAATACTGTAACGGCTGCAAGTACAAGTCCTTTATTCCTAGTGTTAGGTATTGAATTTTATCAAGAAATAAACGGAGCAATGTACCCTCTGAAAAACGGTGTTTTTAATCCTTTAGCACTTGTAAAAGTTGATGGTAACTAATTAAATTTTCTTTCTTATCGGTTAAATAGAAACCCTGCCCTTGTGGTGGGGTTTTTTAGTTTTAAAACAATTGTACAATGCCCTAAAAGGGCAAAGTACAAAGGAAACGCTGACCTGTACTATGAACCCAAAGGCAACAAGCACAAGGCAGCAAATAAACCCTAACGCCAACTGACGGAGAGCAAGAAAAGAAACGCTTACGAACAAAACGCTGAAAGGCATAACGACTAACTGGAGCCATACTGCCTGAGAAAGGAGCACCACAAGTGCAAGCTGCTGGTGTGGTGGCTGATGGAATACTTGAATGTACTGACATAATATATAAAATTTAATATGCAATCAGTAGCAAGGGTGATAAAAAAACCAAAAGGAAACGGAATAAGTCCCGAAGGGTGCAAAAAATAAATAGCAAATTTGGAGATAGCCTTGCATTTATTTTTTTGCATTATGCCGTAGTCTTTTTGTTTTTTTTCGTTGGCTTTGTGCGGTTGCCACCCTTGCAAACTTTGCATATTTCAATTTTTTATATGGCAGTTACTCAAGTATTCAGCCAAGCACCTGCATTACCTTTTGAGATGCCTGTACAGTATGGCTCTTTTTAGGTCGCTTAATAGCTGTATTTGTTGTTGCATTATTTTTTGCTTCTCTTCCATCAGCTTTATTTTGTTTACATCTGCCTCAAATGCCTTTGGGTTTTTATTTACGGCTTCAGATTGTGTGGCTATTTCTTTTTTGAAATCATCAATACGCAAAAATGGAATAACTGAGCCTGTAAGTAAATGGTGAAAATGCTTTGCTTTGTGTAGGCCATAGCACAACACACCATAATAATTTGAAATAGCCTTACTGCTGCAAGAAACTACAAAACAATTAGGGCAAGGTGCATCTAATGGCTTACCACTATTTAAGCCTTTTGATAAAATAAACACATCAAATTCTTTTACTTGATATTGTTTGCTGTAGGTAAATACTTTTGCTTGTTTCATTTGGAACACTGCTTTAATGATGACCTGCTTTGTTCCTTGCTGTGGCGAAAACCAACAAATATTTTTACAAAGAAAAAAACAGAAAAAAAAGAAAGCAGTCAAAGAGGTGGCGGTGCTAAAAAACCAAAAGGAAACGGAATAAGTGCCGAAGGCTAAAAAGAGGAAAAAAAATAAATAGCGTAGCTTTTTTTTCTCTTTTTATTATGCCGTAGTCTTTTGGTTTTTTTGAAGCGTGGGCTTGTGTGAGCCACCTAACTTTGCTTTCCTTTTTGTTCTTGTTATTTTTTTTCTTTGGAAATAAATCTGAACTTTGTTTTTCTACTTAATATTTTTAAATATGCCTCCATTTCCAAAACCAACTAGTGCATTTATTGTGAATGTGCCTAAAGAAATTAAAAACCTAGCTAACTATAAAAAGATTAAGGCTGGTAGAAATATTCCAAAAAGTAGCAGCAATAATATTTTATTGGCTACTTGGAATCTTGCCAATTTTGGCACTCAAAAAAGAGAAATACCACACTTGAAAATCATTGCTGAAATGATAAGTTGGTTTGATGTAATCGCTTTGCAAGAGATAAACGATAACCTAGAAAGTTTTAGAGAATTACAAAAACTATTGCCAAAAAACTATCAAGCGATATTTACAGATGCAAGTGGTAACAATGAAAGAATGTGCTATTTGTTTAATAACAAAAAAGTAAAGCTGATGGAGAAGGTAGGTGAAATAGCGATAGCTGTTGAAGACCTAGCAGATATTAAATTACCCAATATTAACAGTGAATTTAAAGGGTTCAGTAGAAGCCCTTTTTTGGCAACATTTTGCGTAAAGGATTTTGTTTTTGCATTAATAAATGTGCATAGTTATTTTGGCGATGATACAGAAAAGAAAAGCATTGAAAGACGAAGCCTTGAAGCTTTTTGCGTAGCAAGATGGGCAGATTTGAGGCGTAATAGCAAGAATAGCTATACACAAAATATTATTGCATTAGGCGATTTTAATTTGCCGAAAATAGAGGAAGGTGATATGGTGTATAAAGCACTATTGGCAAAAGGGTTTGAAATGCCCGAACACTCCTCAAAAATATATAGTAACATTAATGATGATAAACACTATGACCAAATTGTATTTATGCCTGGCGTTAAATCAATGATTAAAAATAGTGGTGTATTTGATTTTGATGGTGCATTGTTTACCGAACTATGGGATGAAACCAAGCCTTTGGTTTTAAGGAATTATTTGAGGTATTATATTAGCGACCATCGAATAAAATGGATGGAACTTTCCTTGTAAAATTGTGGGCTGATTGGGGCAATATGACGCAGAAAAAATAATGCATACCAACAGGCGTAGCTTTGCTAAAAGGCAAGTGTATGAGGTACGAAATACTCTTGCTGTGTTGTGCTTAAATAAGGTGTGAAATTTATGAAGTGTAATGGAGTGGATGCTTATTTGCGAAGCTTGCAGTAACGAAATGGAACGGAATAAATGAACACTTTATGTAGCACATTGCCTTTACTAGAAAATGCTTTATTTTTTCTGCACCTTTGAAAAGGGTGGCTGGGGTGTGTGGCTTCGGGGGGAAGCGTAGGGAGAAAAGACGGCTTCCAATAAAAAAGCTATACAACTAAAATCAATAATAGAGAATAGCTTTTTTAGTGGCTATGGTATTGGCTACTTACACATAATGTGTATTATAGGACTGCCTTGTTTGGCATACTTGTATGAGGGTTGGCAAGGCAGTGCGTAGCGAACCTATAATGCCACATTATGTTAATGTAGCTTCAGGCAGTTTTTATACTGGCATAAGCGAAACGGTGGTGGTGGTTGGAGTGTAGCGTTTTTTTGTTGCTATGCTTTTGGCTCTTTGACTGTGTAATGCAATGGAACAGGCAATGTGCCAAGTATTTAAGCATAGCCACAAAAAATATGACAGTTAAAAACTGACTGCAATACCTTAGAGGGCTTTGAAGCGTTTGCCCTGTGAGTTGGCAAAGCACTAAGCCGTATTTTTTTTGTGTTGGAGGCTTGGGGGTATTAGATTGATTGAGTGTAATTGCAGATTGGAAAATTAGAGCAACCGTTAAATTCTGAGTTATCTTTTCTATTTATACGCTTTACTAAATATGCTCCTTCAACACAATTTGGACATTTTGCCAATTTATTCGATTCGTTTTTGTTTATTTCAAGTTCTTTAATAAATCTTGATTTGGTATTAGGATTAGTTAGTAAAAATAATTGGTTTTTAGTTCTAGTCATTGCTACATAAAACAATCTTCTTTCTTCACCATCTGGGTATGAATCACTTTCTGATAAAACTAACTTTAAAACAGGATCATCATTTAATTCACTTGGAAAACCATATTTGCCTTTATTACATCCTAAAACTATTACATAATCTGCACCTAAGCCTTTTGATTTATGGACTGTTAAGGCTTCGATAACTAATTTAGGTGTTTCGGAAAAATAAATTTTATTATTTTGCTTTTTGGAAAATGAAGAATGATTAAATAATAGATTAAAACTACTATTATATCTTCCTAGAAGTAGAATTGATTTTGATTGTTTGTCATTCCATTCGTATATCAAGGTTAATATTCTTTTTACTTCTTCAACCTCATTTTCAGTTTCAATAATTTCATACGAATTGGATTCAGTATTTTTTATTGGGTTTAATTGTTTCTTTAATTGGTTGAAATTTTTTTGAATAAAATCACCGCTTAAATTAATTATAGAATTATCAAATCGATATGTAGTTTCAATTTTAGAAAATTGTGTATAACCAAAGTGTTTTTCAAAATCAACAAAAAGTGTAATATCACTGCCTGCAAATCTGAAAATTGATTGCCAATCATCACCAACGCAAAACAACTTGCAGTCTGGATTATTTTTTCTAAGTGCTTTTAATAATTCTGCTCTATTAATAGAAGTGTCTTGAAACTCATCGACAATTATATATTTTAAATCCTTTTTAAATTTATCCTCATTTGTATAATCAATGGCATAGTTAATCATATCGCTAAAGTCAATTGTATTTTCCTTTTTTAAGTTCTCTTCATATGCTTTATAAATAGGTATGAAAACCTCAAGGAACTTCTCAAATCGATTTTTTTCAAATGGAACAAGGGATGATAATTTGTTTTGTAGATTCTCTATTTTTTGCCTTGATTGTTTTAATAAGGTAATAAAGGTTTGCAGTAAGTCAGAAAATTTTCTTAACTCTGGCGTATAATATTTCTCTATAATTCCCCAAACTACTTCTTCAGATAGTGGCTTAAATTCAACTCCTTTTGCCAATAGCTTTTCTTTTAAATTTTCTTTTAAAACACCATTTCTTTTATCGTAAGAGTAGGTTTCAATTAAAACTGTGTTATGCAGTTTATGTAAATTTCTTTTCCAATGAGCCGATTCTCTATAATTTGGTTTGCCTTTGAGGTCAGAATTGAACCAAGAAGGAAAGTCTTCTTGTTCATTTACAAATGCAAAATGTTCAATATAAATATCATATTTAGGCAAATAGAAATCTGGTTTGTATTGTGTAAACACTTCGCTTTTAGTACTTATTGGGTATTCTTTTTCATATTCATATTCAATTCCATTGAGTAAAAGGAAATTAGCAATTTCAACTTCTTCTTGACTTTTTAATACTTGTTTATATAATGATACCGTGCCTTTAGTTTCAACTTCAATAGATTTAAAACTAAGGTTATTTTCCTTAACATACAAAATATACTCCCCCTGATTTTTAAATTCTTCTAATGGTTTGTATGGCTTTAAATAGTATGCAAAATAATTTTCTAATATTGCTTTGTAATGAGGCTCCTTTTGTAATTCTAAAAATTTATGATTAAGAAAACTCCTACCTGTATTACTATTTTCATCGGGCAAGTTAGGTCGATTTCTATCCAACACTTTACCTATAATATGATTTCCTAAACTGTGAAAAGTTTCAACATTTATATTTTGATTTATTACACTGTTAATCCTTTCACTCATTTCATCCTTAGCTTTTTTTGTAAAAGTTATTAAAAGAATTTCTTCGGGGTTTATATTTTTTCTTTCTATTAAATATTTCACTTTACCTGCAATTGTCATAGTTTTACCTGAACCTGCTCCTGCAACTACTAAGTTATTATCTTCATCTCGAATTACAGCTTCTCTTTGTTGATCATCTAATGCAACACCATTGACATTATCAAAAAATTCTTTAGTATCTTCTAATTCATCGATTACATACTTATTATTTAAATCTTTGAAATAATTTGAAACTTGATTAATTAAATTATTGATTTTTGCTATATTTTTCTTAGTATCGTCTAATAAATATTTATTTCCAAATTTTTGGTAGAAAGGAATAGTGTTTAAATGATTTATAAATACAGTAAGGGTTGTTTCAAATTCATCTTTCCATTGGCTTATTTTGGAATTAGTTATATAAGATTTTGAGTTGAAAGTATTGTTAACGTTGAGTATTACTTGCTTCGATAAACTATCAATATTAATAAAAGGTTCATACCATTCATTAGTAAATAACAGTATTACATTTTCATCTAAATTTTCATCACAGGTTTCAAAAATATCTGACCAAATAAATTGTTCTTTAAAAGAATTTACTATCTCGTAATTAGTATGTACTACTTTGTTCTTTGACAAAATACTCCAATCAATATTATTCTGGTGTTCTCTAATAAATTCGATATCTAATGAAATACGTGGAGAAGCTGTAAGTGATGGCCAATTAATTTTATTACTGTATTTACTAATATTAGCATTATCTAATGCAAAACGATTTGAATCCTTTACAATTTCAGCCCAAATATTACTTTCAGAAAATTGATTTAAAATTTCTGGATAAAACGGAATAGCTGGGTTATGTTCCAAAATTTTCCACCACCAAACTTGAGGGAATTTATTAAAGTTTTCTAGTATTATTTCTTTTCTACTTTCATTTAGTATTTTTTTCCATTCCTTTTTATATTTTTCTTTTGAGACAATATTTACATATCTTAAAGTTTTGTCTAGTGAAGAAATTTTAATCCAATTCCATTTGTCTTTAAACCAAAGCAAATCGTTGAAATCTAAGGTATAGATAGCATCTTCATTTTCGGATAATAATTCCCAATTCCAAAATAGCTTATTATATTCAAGTTTATATCTATCTATGCTAATTTTTTTATTTGCTGAAACTAAATCCCAATTAAATTTTTGTGCAAATTCATTAAGAAAAGTAGTTTGAAATAATTGAGAATTGCTTGAATTTGAAATCACTCCCCAATCCAAATATTCTGCAAGTGACCGAACATATTCTTGGTTAAAATTATTATTGTTTTGAAATTTTATAGTGTACTCAATATTGCTTATTAACTCAATTGCTTTTAAAATTAAATCAGAAGGAAGAACTGAATCTCTATATTTAATAACTTCAGTCCAATTTAACCTTTCATAGTAAAGACTAATTAAATTATCATCATTAATAAATGTGGGCAAACTACTTAGAATATTAAAATCAATTTTATCAATAAACTGATTGATGAAACTTTCATTGATTGAAAATGATTCATTTACTAAAAGTACTTGCCAATTTAATATATCCTTTAAAGACTCAATTTCATAAATTTCAAAAACAAGTTCTTTGGAAAAATGTTTTGAAATTAATAATAATGACTCTTCATCAGATTCACTTAGCTTGTCTTTAAATTGAATAAGTAATGATGAAGACCAACGAATATTTTTATTTTCAAAAAAGCCAATATTGCAATGATTTATTGTTCTTTCACGGTCTTCACAACCATCCCATTTATGGACTGTATAAGTTTCTGTTGTAGACCATCTTTTAGAAACCCACTGTATTAAATTTAATGAATCTAAATTCTTTATAAATTCTAAATTAGTAGGGATACTTTCAGTTGAAAATGGAACTATTCTTTGTTTTTGGTTAGAAAGTATTTCTATAAATATTTCAGAACATAGTACATCTAATTCTAACTTTTCAATTAACTTATTGAAATTTATAAAGCCTTGATACTTCTGAATTGATTCAATTGTAGTTGGTGAAAATTCCAATCTATCCTCGTTCCAATTCCATTTGTCCTTGAATTGAAAAAGCAAATCATCGGTAATATTTTGGTGTATATTTTCTGATAGCTGTGGCCAAAATAATTTTTCTTTGTACTTATCAAGGAAGATTTTATTTAAAGGTATCCTATCTGATTTTGAAATTAAATACCAATTCCAATGATTAATAAATTCATCAAGTAAGGTTTCATTTAATGTAATAGCATTATTTAAAGTTAACGCATCCCAATTCCAATAATCTTTATTGCTGGTAAGAATCTCATCTGTAAATCCCACATTTACATTTGCTGATAATACTTTCCAATCAATTTTATCTTTAAACCTTTCCAAAAAATCATTATCAATAAACAAATTGGATTTATTACATAAATCCGACCAATCCCATTTAGCTTCAACTATTGATATGAGATCACTAGAAAGTTTTTGATTTGTCGTATTTAGAAATTCAAATACTAAAGCATTTTCAATTTTTTGTAAAGTGTCTTGGTTTGTATTTAAGTAATTATTAAACCAATCATATTCTGTTTTTGCAATATTAACTTTTGAAATAGGTATTAATTTATAGCAATCTATGACTACTGTAATTGGAATCTTAGAAGTAGCTTTATTTACTCTTTTTAATGTGCAGTTAGTTATGCTTTTGAAATTATCTATATCAAATGAAACAATATCTAATCTTTGCTTTTGAATTTGTTCCTCAAAATTTATTGCTTCAATAAAATCTAATGCATCAAACTCTTCGACAGAAGGATTTTTGGTTGTGTTAAATTGACTAAGAAGGCTGTAAAGATTATAAGATTGTAATTCATCTATATAAAATATTTCAACTTCAAATCCACTCTCTATTTTAAACTTTAAATACCTATCAAAGTACAATTTATCTATATCTGATAATTCGTAGCAACTACTTTCATTTATTACTATATGCTTGTATTGTTCTGTTAATTTTTGAAATACATTGTCTAAAATGTATTTATGTGCAATGTCAAATTTTTCAATGGGATTTTCACTAACTTCAAACCCCAAATACTTACCAATTTCTATTTTGGTGGCTTCTTGCTTATAATTAATGATTGAAACTATGGCCTTTTCTAATGGATTTAGAGGTAAGCCATAGTTTATGTTGCCCATAAGAGAAAGTATATAGTAATCTATATCAATTTCTAAGTTTAGAATTTGGTTTTCTTTTATAGAAAGTTTATCGAAAATATATTTTATTTTGTTCATTATAGCTGCAAAAGATCTTTGTAGTTAATTACTGTTTTATTGCCATTGCTATTACTGCTTATTATTTCTATAACATTTTTATACAATTCATTAGTGGCAAAATGCGATTTATTACCAACAATTATTAATAATCTTTTTGCCCTTGAGAATGCTACATTAATTCGTTCAGGGGCATCTGCAAAACCTAAAGACTTATTAATTGGATAACCATTAGAATCAGGAAATAAAGACAAATTAGCACTTTGATGGGGTTCATTTATTTTTTTATTGCTTCTTACAGTTGAAACAATTATAATATTCCTCTCCATTCCTTGAAATCTGTCAACTGTTTTAATTCTCATAGATAAATCTTTGTGTTTTCTTTCTATTTGCCTTAGTTCGCCTAATTGTTTAGCATAAAAACTAATGATCCCAATTTCATTTTCTTCGGGCTTATTGTTAGCTTTCCAATATTCAGTATATTCATTGAAACCTTCTGCTTTTTTTAATAACTCTAATACTTTGTCTATAGCTTTTATTTCACCATAATTTATGTATGAAAAGCCATCTTTATATTCTGGTTCATCTACATCAATCCATAATGTATGCACATCAGGTTGAATAAAACCTTCCATTTTAATACCGTGAAACCTTGACAAAGGGTGATTACTATTGTAATGTTTTTCGCAATTGTCGATAAGTTCTTTGCCTGGTGACAAGCCTCCATCCTCTTCATAGAATTGATTAATAACATTGTTTATTTGAGGGTGCATTCTATATTGCAAATTAAAAATACCTCGAATACTATCAGCACCATCATTAGTAATTAAACGCTTAAAATGAGAAATACGAAGTTCTTTTTTTGTTGACCATTCATTTGCTAATTTATCAGCTCCTATTTTTTTCAAAGTATTCGCAAAACCTTCATCATCTAACTCTTTTAAAGTAGGTGGTAATTGCCTGTGGTCGCCAATTATAATTGATTTTTTGCCATAAGAAAGAGGTAGCAACATTTCGGGTGGCGTGGCTTTGCTGGCTTCATCCATTATTACTACATCAAAAATAATTGGTTCTAATACTGTTTCAATTTCTTTGAATCTTGGATTATTATTTCTCTTTAAACTACTATAATACGAAATAACTTCATTTTTCTTTACAATACGGTCTTTGCTTTCAAATATAAAATCTTTTGGATTATATAGGTCTTGATAGGATTGCATAAAGTTATCACTGCCGGCACTACTACAAGTATTTCCAATAACATTTGTGTTTTGAAAATACGATGTTTTATATATTTCCTTTATCTCTTTATTGGGTTTGTCAAGTGCATTTTTCCATTCAGAAACTATTTGAAATAATTCTATTTCCATTTCTATATTTTGAACTTGATTTTGCATCCAACTATGTACTACATTACTATTCAAATCTTCTTCATGTTCTAAGTTTTCATTGAATTTTAATATTGGGCTATAATCACACTTTGCCCATTCTTTTATTCTATCAATATGGAAATAAAAACCCTCTTCCTCAGCTACATTTTTGCCTAATCGAATGGGTTTAATAATAAATTGATTAGTTAATCTAATTCTATCCAATGCATTATCAACAGCTAAATTACTTTCGGATGTTAAAAGCAACCTTTGGCTTGGATGCGTTCTTAAAATCTGCCATATTAATTCTGCAATGACAGTTGTTTTACCTGTACCTGGGGGGCCTTGCAATAAGGCTAATTCTTCACTTGCAACTGCTTTGGTTACAGATAATATTTGTGGTGTATTTATTGAACTTGAATTAAGATTGCTTTTAATATCATTAAATAAATCTGAGTTTTCTCTTATTATTTCAGGGCTTGTTTTTTCAGCTAAACTGCTATCAAATAAAAAATTACCTAGATTTGGGTTTACTAATTGTTCATCAAAACCTACTTTGGGATATTTTACTTTATCCAAGGCTTTTCTTAAATAATCCAACTTCTTTTTATCGCCCATTAAATCTGGACTTAACAATAAAGGATTGGGTGAGTGGAAAAGTTTATTGTTTATTTCACTTGTCTTTGTTAAATTTAGGTTGATAATTGTGAGTTGGTTAATATTAGATTCCTTCGAAACCAACTGGCCAATGTTTTGCTTTTCCTTTTTTTCTCCTATAACTATATCTGTGCCATTGAGGGATTTTATTTTATCAATAGTATATTTTTTTAGTAATTCAGAATTGTATTTTAGATAATAAGATTTGTATTCATCCGTTTTTGATAGATATCTAATGTTAACTTTCTCTGCCAAACTATTTAGCTTGTTTTGAAAGGATGTTTTTTGGGTATCGGTTGAAAAGAAATAGTAAAAAGTAAAAGAAGACGAAACTTTGTTAAAGTCTAACACAATATCGTTGTTATATTCTTTTTTTAGTTCATTATATATTTCATTAATATCGGGGATTGCATAGTTTAAATATACTTTAAACTTAGTATTTTCTTTACCTATAGAATCAAAAATTGAATTGAAATTTATTATTTCCTTTAATTGGGAATACTTTAAATCAAAATCTGTTTCATCAGAAAAATCAAAAGAAAGTCGATTGCTATTTTTATCGAAAAAATATAAGTCTGATACTTCCTTTTGTTCAAGCTCTAGGTAAAGCCAATTAAAGAAATTTTGTAGAAATAATTGCTCATTAAACACTTCAATCGAATATTTGAAATGTATCAAGTGACCATTTTCAAATTCATTTTGGAGGCTTTTCCATTTTAAATAAAAATCTTCAAAAGCATCTTGTTTAAATTTAATTATTTCTTCTTTTTTTTCGGTGACCTCCTCATTCCAAACTTCAAATATTGCAGAAACTTTGCTTTTAAATTTTAGCCCTAGATTGTCAATTAAACCATTTTTAAATTCTAAGTTGTTATGTTTACTATAAACAACTATTTCTTTTTTTGTAAAATTATATTGGCATTCAGCTGGTTTTTCACACAACGATTCTATAAACTTAGAATAATTAAATGAATTTATTTTTAAAACTGCTCCAATTTTTTCAGACCTATTAACAAAACTATTTATAGTGTTATTAGAATTGTCAAATTCATTAATTTCATTTAAAGTTTTTAAGGTAAAGTCTTTATTAATATCAATAAAGTTACCGTCAACCATCAAATGATTAATATTTACGACAC
>JAYSWO010000039.1:0-2431 GCA_043717975.1 Ferruginibacter sp.
AAGAAATTTTTCTATCAGGTCTAACCTCAGATGGTATTTGGAAAGTAGCACCACCAATACGGCGACTTCTAACTTCTACACCAGGTGTAATGTTTGTTAATGCTCTTTTCCATACTTCGTATCCTTCTTCTCCTGTAGTTTTTGCTACTTTATCTAATGCATCGTAAAATATACTGTATGCTCCACTTTTTTTACCTGCCCACATTAGGTTGTTTACAAAACGAGTAACCAATTTATCGTTAAACTTTGGGTCTGGTGCTAATGGTAATTTTTTGGCTTGTGCTTTACGCATTTCTTTTAATTTTTAATTTGTTTAAGGGTTAAATTTCTTCAAGGTTTAAAACTTTACTCAACCCTACTTTAATTGTATTTGTTTTATCTATATACTAAGTACTAAATACTAAATACTACTTTTTAGCTCTCTTAGTTCCGTACTTACTACGGCTTTGCTTACGGTCTTTTACACCTGCAGTATCTAAACTACCACGGATGATATGATAACGTACACCTGGCAAATCTTTTACCCTACCGCCACGTATCAATACGATACTGTGCTCTTGTAGGTTATGACCTTCTCCTGGGATGTAGGCAATAACTTCTATCTTATTTGTAAGACGTACTTTAGCTACTTTACGTAGCGCTGAGTTAGGCTTCTTAGGAGTTGTTGTATATACTCTCGTACATACACCACGACGTTGCGGGCAGGCATCAAGAGCTCTTGACTTGCTTTTCGCTTTAATAATTTCTCTCCCTTTTCTAACTAATTGTTGTATAGTTGGCATTTATATAACCTTTTTTTTCGGACGGCAAAGGTAGGGTTTTATTTTAGAAAAAGCGCAACAAGAAATAAAAAAACATAAAAAATTAAACCCAAAATATGATTGGTAGCTAAAAATGGGTAAATAATTGTACAAATAGATATTTTTTGCTCTTTCATATGTTAACTTGGGTAATATTCTAATTTATTTGCTTGCTTAAGCTCCATTACTGTTCAAGTCACTCTTCTCTATATTCTAAAATATCTCCTGGCTGGCAATTCAATACTTTACATATAGATTCTAGTGTATCAAAACGAACGCCTTTTGCTTTTCCTGTTTTTAAAATAGATAGATTAACTGTTGTGAGGCCTACTCGTTGAGAAAGTTCATTTAATGACATTTTTCGTTTGGCCATCATAACATCTAAATTGATAATAATTGCCATATTATATAAATTTCTCGTTTTCTGCTTTTACAAAAATAGCTTTTGTTACAAACTGCTTTACCACCCAAAGCATTGTAGCTATTAGTAAATACTTGGTTTGTGGCTCTTTAAAGACTAAAATATTTATGAAAAATCTTATGAAAGAATTAAAACCACTTACCATATTTAGCTGCCCTATTTGTACATCATTATAGTTACTAAAGCCCAACTTTAATATTCCTAAAATGGCAAGCAAAACACAACACATAATTATTTTTTGGAAAACAACAATACATTCTTTTTCAAAAAAACCTACTTGTTGATATCTCCGAAACAACTTAATTAATACATAACTAACGTATAAAAAAATCAAGTTGTTGCAAATTTGTACGATAAACCAAATTAAAGGAGACTGCCCATTAGGCACTACGTAAGAAAGGTTGTTAATCAAAAAAGGTATAAACCATCTAATATTATAAATTAATGCAATTGTCGAAAAACAAATTGCTCCCCACAATATTAGTTTACTGAGTATTTGTTTTGAAAAATTTAAATTGCCCATTTTTTTAAATTTTAAATTGTTAATGCAACAAAGTTAATTAATATTTAAAACAAAACAAATATTATTTATTGTTTTATTTTAAATATTATATTTATAAAGGTAAATTATGAGATTCTAGGGCTTGTGCATAATATTCTTCCGCTTCTATCTTCTATATCCACACACGCTTCGATAAAAGATGCCAAAAGATATGCCTTTGAATGGTGCGTCGCCCCCTAGGGAAGCATAGGGGTAAGTACCGAAGTTCAACCTGCATTTGCTGGCAGGGAGGTCAAGGTACTTTTGCCCATAACCACATAATAAAAATAACTGTAGTGTGTTTCATAAAAATGCTCCCTACAAAACTGTAGAGAGCACCTGTTTTATGAGCTGATTTTATTTATATTTTTCTTAGCTTTAATTCTTCATTTAAAGCTCTCTTAAAAATAACATCTGAATTACCTCTAGACGAATATTTCATTTTTTCTAACTGTTCTGTTGATACAGTTTTAAAATATTTAACCAAATCTTCGATTAATTTAAGATTGTTATTCCTTTTTGAATCACCCATAACAAATAGAGTATCAATTTTTAAACTTTCTCCATCCAGCCATGGGTATCCGCAGTTTTGCCATAACGAATATCATTTAGGGTAGCTTTCACTTTTGGAGCTATTTCCCATTTATCCACATCAAAAATCATATCGTA
>JAYSWO010000381.1:0-3540 GCA_043717975.1 Ferruginibacter sp.
CGGAATTTGGAAAAATATTGTGGATGACATCGTACACCAACTACCACAACATGTTTTTATTAGTTTTGACATAGATGGATTAAACCCAAAATTATGCCCACATACGGGAACACCGGTGCATGGAGGTTTTGAAGTACAAGAAATATATTACCTCTTTAAAAAAGTAATGCAAAGCGGTAGAAAAATAATTGGTTTTGACTTAAATGAAATAGGTGTAAGCAGAGATGAGTGGGATGAAAATGTAGGCGCTAGAATTTTGTATAAGCTCTGCAATATTTTAACTGTTAGCAATGCCCCAACAGAATAATTTTTCTATAGAAATACCCAATGAGCGCATGAAGACTTACAAAATAGTAACCTTCATTATTCTTACGCTCAATTTTATTGGTTTTGGGTATGTTATTTTGCAAACAAACGGTACGGCAACACTAATAGCCATTGTTGGCTTGTTGTTAAACGCCGTGCCATGGTTGTACTACTTGCTCAATAAAAAGCATATTCAATCTCCTGTTATAGATATTGCCATACTTGGCAGTGCATTTTTATGGATGTTTTTTGGCAATTTTTGGATGGGGCTTATGCTGCTTTTTTTCGGCTTTGTTGGTTTCTTTGCCAATAAAAAACCTGTTATTCGTTTTTCTGATGAGGGTATTGAGTATCCATCTTTTCCTATAAAAAAATATGTATGGGCAGATGTGGTACAAGTACTTTGGAAAGATGATATACTGACCATAGATTTAAAAGACAATAAACTACTACAATTTAATATTGATAGAGCTTTTGCCGAGGGGTTTGATGTGGAGGGGTTTAATGGGTTTTGTAAAGGGAAATATGCGTAATTATTTTTTTTGTGTTTCTGGGGTTCACGATTAGTTCTGTTATACTTCAATGTTTGTGCTGCTGAAAACCCCAACGGGCAATGTCATTAAGTAAAGCCTAACTCCGCGCCACCTAATAATACCTCTTCGGTGTTTTACTACATTTATTTATTTGCGAGCTATATTAATGTTAGCCTTTCAGGCTATTAAATCCTGAAGGGATGGTATTACTATAGTTATTGTTACAAAATTAAAGCCCTAACCCCAAAGGGGTGATATTAGCTGGATAATACAAATCCTTAACTTAATGACATTGCCCACAGGGACAGTATATTTTTTATTGGGTGAACAAAGAAGCAGCTATGGTGATCATTGTTGTGTCACTCACTTCATCGACATACCATTATTCATCTTTTATTTTGCATTAGATTATGCAATAGACTAACAGGAAGGGTATATAATAATGTTTAGTTCTTTTGTGCGTCGGGGTTTCACAGTTAGCGCTGTTATACTTCAAGCTGTGAACTTGTGAAAACCCCGCCGCTACAGCAATACTTTTTCACTTTGCTAAAATGCAAATGCTGAAAGAGTCAATTTTACATCAAATGTAAAAGCACAAAAATATTATGCAGATGCAGGTGCTACGCCAATCAATTTTTATGACTTCACCAATAACAATACACATTCATCTGGCTTGTCTATAGATTCAACAATTGGCATTTTAAATGAGCTAGAATTGAGATCAAGTACAAAAACAATGCTTGACACTGGTGATATTATTTTGCGTTCTGCTGTACCAAGAACATCTTACGTAGCCAATTTAGGTACTACCATTCCTAATATCATTTACAATACAACTTATCGCTTTGTAATAGAACGCCATTTATTTGTAAGAAGGGCATGGCGCTTTTTGGCTGCACCAGTACAAATATGCGGTAGCCCAAGCTTAACATCTGCATGGAGAGAATCAGGATCACCATTAACTAGTGAAAAGGCTTTTTTTTGGAATTTAAAATTTTAAATATCTATAATGTAAAATTTAAACTTAGTTTGAAATAGGGTAATAAATATTGTAAAAAAAATGTTTCGAATTGTAATTATACATATGAATTTATTACATTTTAACCCGCAATTTACAGAAAGTAGAAGTTTTTCCATAGCAATTCGAATAAATTCTAACAATATAAGAACAATGAAAACGTTATAAAATGTATGCTAACTACAAAATCTAATTTATTTAATTTTTTAGAGGATGTATGCATCTTTAAAAACCTATACAAATGCAACAACAAAGAATTTTAGCCCTGTTAAAAAATCAGCTAAACTTTAATATAAACACTATAAAAGGAGTGTTGCATAATGCTAATATGAAAACTTATTTACATACAAAACTTACATCCAATTTTATTATCATACTATTATTAGTATTGTTTATGCAAACTGCAAATGCACAAACAATAATAGTAACCACATTTCCAGGTTCTAGCACATGGACCTGCCCAGCAGGTGTTACATCTGCAAAGGTGGAATGCTGGGGTGCAGGCGGTGCAGGTGGCGGTACCACAGCTACATTTATAAACACTAATTCTGGTGGTGGTGGTGGTGGTGCTTATAAAATAAATAATTTAGTAACAGTAATACCTGGTACAGTATATACCATAACTGTAGGTGTAGGCCCTGCAGGAACATTGACTTCTGGCTTAGCAGGAGGTGCATCAATATTTGGTTCTTCTTTGGTTGTTGCCAATGGTGGGGCTGGAGGAACAACGGTAGGAGGAAGTGTTGGCTTAGGTGGCGCAGGAGGTATTGGTGGAACTTTTAACGGAGGTGATGGAGCAGGTGGAACTTTAGGTGCAGCCCCACATCCCTCTTCTGGCGGTGGTGGTGGTGGGGCTGGCTCTACAGGAAGTGGTGGTAATGCTGCTGCTTTTACGGCTGGTACTGCAGGTGGTACAGATGGTGGTATAGGTGGTACTGGTCTTAAGAGTACTGATGGTACAAGAGTTGGGGCTCCCGGTGCAAACTATGGTGGAGGTGGTTCAGGAGCAAAAGCATTATCTTCTTCTAATAAAATTGGTGGTAAAGGAGGAAATGGATTTATTAGAATTACTTATACAATCCCTTCTCCTTTTATATTGCGTCCTTTTGTACAGCGATATAATAATCCTACTGTAAAAGGCAATATTGTTTACTTAGCAAATAGCATAGTTTCAACTTCGGGTGTAGGTGCTGGTACACCAGGTACTGGCGAAGTGCCTCCAACTGGTTCAACTATGAATAATGTGGGTTCAGGAATTAATATAGATGTAGATGCAGATGTTACGACAATTAACTCCTCTACATCCGATTTAACAGCTACAACCGTGCCAGCATGTTCAAAAGTATTATTTGCAGGTTTGTACTGGGGTGCGGGCGAAGGGTCTGGTTCTGGAAATACTGCGTGGATAACAGGTCAGAATAATTGTAAATTAAAGCTACCTGGTTCTGCAACTTATACAACCGTTACATCTACTCAAACAGATTTTTGGAATTCTACACTCATAGCCGGGTATGCGCATACAGGTTATCAATGCTTTGTGGATATTACCTCATTAATAAATACAACCAACCCTAATGGCACTTATACCGTTGCTGATGTGGTATCTCCACTTGGAAAAGCCAATGCTTATGGTGGGTGGACAATTGTAATTGCATATGCAAATAACAGCTTAACACCAAGGAA
>JAYSWO010000382.1:0-3538 GCA_043717975.1 Ferruginibacter sp.
AGTCTCGGTCGGCGAAATCGACGCCTATCTCAACAAGCAGCTGGAGCGCCGCCGGGCCCAGCTGATGCGTCAAATAATTACTGTTTTACGAAAATACCAACCTGAGATAATTATTTGTAATGCCCCAGAGGATAGGCATCCGGATCATGGAAGAAGTTCGTCATTGGTTGCTGATGCAGCTTTTTTAAGTGGGTTAATGAAAATAGAAACAACCGAAGATGGCGTAGTACAAAAACCATGGCGGCCAAAATATGTGTTTCATTATATTCAAGATAGGTATTTAAAACCGGATCTGATTTTTGATATCTCCGCTTCGTTAGAACAAAAAATAGAATCGGTAAAGGCTTATAAAACACAATTTTACAATCCTGAATCTGATGACGCAAACCAAACGTATATTTCTACACCAGAATTTTTAGATGGCGTAATAGCTAGGGCTGCTATGTTTGGTAAAATGATTGGTGTAAAATATGGAGAAGGTTTTATAACAAAAAAAATGATTGGCATTAAAAATTTAGATGCCTTAATAAAAGAAAATACTTAACGCTTTATTTCTTGCGAATAGAGTTATAAATAAATAAAATGGCTGTTACTCCAAAATTTAAAAACATTACTGGAACCAATTTTCACAAAGAGCTAAAGCAACGGGTGAATAATTATTTTGTAGAAAACAACAAAAAAAGTACCGGTAATTTTTCGTTATACTTTAAAGCCGTATTGCTTTGGTCGCTTTATGTGGCTTTATATGTGCATGTAATGTTTTTTACACCAACCAATTGGGTGGCAATATTAGAATGTCTTTTAATGGGCGGCATTACTGCTGCTATTGGGTTTAATGTAATGCACGATGGTGGACATGGCAGTTTTAGCGAAAGTCCTTTTTGGAACAAAATTGCGGCATTTTCTGTAAATGGCCTTGGTGCAAGTATGCTGATGTGGAACAATAAGCATAATATTATTCACCATACTTACACCAATATTGATGGTGTTGATGACGATATTGAAATAAAACCTTTGTTACGCATGTGTGCTACACAAAAGAAATATAAAGTACATCGTTTTCAGCATATTTATGTTTGGTTTTTATATACCCAATTATTGGTAATTTGGGTATTTGCTACGGATTACACTAAGTATTTTAGAAAAAAAGTGGGTAGTGTGCCTATTAAAAAATTCAGCAAGTTTGATCACTTTGCATTTTGGGCAGCAAAAGTTATTTACTATGGTTTAATGATTGTTTTACCAATCATTAAATTTGGTTTCTTAAAATGGATGGTAGGTTTCTTAGTATTGGCCATGTTTGCAGGTTTAATATTGAGTGTTGTTTTTCAACTAGCACATACGGTAGAAGAAACAGCTTTTCCCGTGCCGCTAGAAGCTACCAATGATATAGAAAACGAATGGGCTATACACCAAATAGAAACTACAGCCAACTTTGCTACAAAAAACAAACTCATTTCTTGGTTGGTAGGTGGGCTTAATTTTCAAATAGAGCATCATTTGTTTCCTAAAATTTCTCATATACACTACCCTGCTATAAGCAAAATAATAAAGAGTACTTGCGAAGAATTTAATGTAAAATATATTGAATATAAAAGAATGCGGCATGCATTGATATCTCATACATTGCATCTGAGAAATATGGGGAGAGCATAAAAAAGTATTGCAAAAAAAATGATAATGAACTACATTATCATTTTTTTTTGCAATAGAGTGATGGTATATGTACGACCATCAATAAAGTAAAAGTATCGAAAATACCATGTGTGTAATTTATTATCACCCATTATAAAAATAGTTATATAGTTATTTGTAGGTGCCATTTCTAGTTCGAAAATATCTACCTTTCCATTTGTTACAACACATTATAAAAGTTGGCGAAAAACGTAATTTACTTCTTCAATACAATCCTAAACGTTGTACCCTTACCTATGTCACTTTGCTTTACAAACAACTCTCCTTTGTGGTAAATATTTATAATACGCTTACTGAGCGATAAGCCAAGCCCCCACCCTCGCTGCTTTGTGGTAAAACCAGGCTTAAACACATTGGCAATATTCTTCTTACTTATTCCCTTGCCACTATCTTTTACATCTATAATTATTTGTGTGGTTTCGTTTTTTATATCAATGTTTATAGCACCCTTACCATCCATTGCATCCAAGGCATTTTTTAATAAATTTTCTATTACCCAATCAAACAATGGTGGGTTTATAAGTGCAGTAATATCATGATCGCCATTATTATTTACCGTAAAAGATACTTTGTCTGGAGATCGTTTTTTAATATAGTTTACCATATTTTCTATTTGCACATTTAAATCGGTTTCTTCTAATTTTGGTGTACTACCAATTTTTCCAAAACGATCACTCACTAATTTTAAACGCTCTACATCTTTGTTCATTTCTACTGCTATTTTTTCTGTACCAGCATTTTCTTTAAGCATCTCCATCCACCCTTGTAGCGATGAAATTGGCGTACCCAATTGATGTGCAGCCTCCTTTGCCAAGCCGGCCCACACTTGGTTTTGCGTGCTCTTACTTTTTGTAGAAACCGCTATAAAAATAATAATGATAAACAGCAATGCAACCAATAATTGTACAATAGGAAAATAGCGTATTTGCACCAGCAAATCAGATTCGCCATAATAGGTAAAAGTTTTCTCGCTAGTGTTTAATGGATTTTTCCACTCTATTGGCGGGTTTATATTTTTTAATTCCTCTAATTGGCTTATTAAATACGATGCATTTTTAGCAATTTTTGCAGAATCAAAATTAGAAAAGATGATACTGTCTTTTTCATTGGTTTCTATCAATGGAATATCTTTGCTGTTTTCTACTATAATTTTAGAGGCAAGTCTCGTATCGGTATTGTTTAAATTATTTAAATCATTTACGGCTTCTACATACTGTTCTATCTTGCGCTTTTCATCAGCCGCAATTTTTTTTGCCAAATAATTACTAAAGAAAATACTGGCTAGTACAAAAGCAATGGCAACGATTCCCAAGAGTATTCTTATATTAAAAAAACGTTCAAGCATATTTAAAAATAATAAATAAAGAAATGAAATGGCATATAAATTTTACAAAAGAAGTAAGTTTGTAACCAATGAGCGATTTGCAGCACCCAAATAACAATAATAGTATACCCTCTGTAGCAGTGGTTATACTAAACTGGAACGGTAAAAAATTTTTAGAAAAATTTTTGCCATCTGTACTATCATCTACCTACAAAAATGCACAAATTATTGTAGCAGACAATGCCTCTACAGATGATTCTGTAGCTTTTTTAGAAGATCATTTTCCTTCTGTGCAAATTATTATAAACGAATCCAACGAAGGTTTTGCCAAAGGTTACAACACTGCTCTAAAAAAAGTAGATGCTGATTATTTTGTACTGCTCAATAGCGATGTAGAAGTAACGCCAAGTTGGATAGAACCCATTATACAATTAATGGAAAACGATACTAGCATTGCTGCCTGCCAACCAAAAATATTGGATTATAAAAACAAAACCCATTTTGAATATGCAGGTGCAA
>JAYSWO010000383.1:0-8851 GCA_043717975.1 Ferruginibacter sp.
TTTTTTTTTATTAAGTTTGCGCTCAATAAAATAATAGTAAAATGAAAAAATTGATTATCTGCTCTTTTATATTGATAGGAGCGTTGAGTGCTGGGGCACAAAAAAATGACAGTAAAGTTAATTTTAATGTAGGAGCAGAGCTTGGTTTAGCTACAGGTAATTTAAATATTGCTTATTCAATAGGAATTGGAGCTACCGCTCAATTGGAGTATGCGATGGATGAAAAATCTCGTATAACGGTAAACTCTGGTATCATACAATACGTAGGTAGAAAAATACCTGGTGGTTCTACAAAAAACCAGTCTAATGCAGTTATTCCAATATTAGGTGGTGTGCAATATGATTTTGCTTCTAATTTTTATGGCTCTGCACAGATAGGTGTAAGTCTTTTTACAGGTAAAGTTGGAGGTACTAAATTTACTTATATTCCTGGGTTAGGTTTTAAGATAAACGAAAAGTTAGACGCTTTACTGAAGTACACAGGCTACAGCGATTTTGGCGGTGCATTTGGTATAAGAGTAGCCTATTCACTCTAAATAATTAAAAGAGAAAAAAATGATATTTGCCCAGTATTAATTTTGCTGGGCATTTTTATTTCTTCGCTATACTATTTGTAACACATCTTTCATTGCATAAAGACCTTTTTTACCTACAATAAATTCTGCTGCTACCAATGCTCCTGTCGCAAATCCTTTTCTACTATGAGCGGTATGTATGATTTCTATATCATCTACTTCTGAAGAGTATTTTACATAATGTGTGCCTGGCGCGGGGTCTATTCTTTTGCTTGTAATACTTATTTCATTGGCATTTTTCATGTTGCCAAGTACCCACAAATCTTTATCGCTACGCTTAGATATTATTTGTTGTGCTAGGGAAATAGCCGTTCCACTTGGTGCATCTTTCTTTTGTGTATGATGTACTTCTTCCACACGTACGGTATACTCCTTTTGCGAAGCCATTAACGCTGCAAGTTTTTTATTTATTTCAAAAAATATATTTACTCCAATGCTAAAATTACTTGCGTATAAAAGTGTTCCATTTTTTTGAATACAATATGCTTTTATTTCTTCTTCATGCGCTACCCAGCCTGTGCTACCACATATTATAGGTACGCCTGCATCTATACACATACGCATATTTGCAATGGCACTCTCGGGGTTGGTAAATTCTATGGCCACATCGCATTGTTGCAAATTTTCTTTCGTAAAATCTGCCAAATTATCTTCAGATATTTTTAAAACAATCTCATGCCCTTTTTGTAAAGCAATTTCTTCAATGGCTTTGCCCATTTTTCCATATCCTATTAATCCGATTTTCATGTAAAACAATTTAACAATACATCAATTTAACAATGCAACAATTACTTCTGCTTCCCAATACTGAAAACTACACTCACCCCATTTGTTCTAGCCATCTCACTGTAGCCAGCTTTAAAACGCATGCTAATATCGTCGCTCACATTAAAGGTTTTTAAATTAGCATCTACTGCTGCTTCAGCTACGTTTAGGCCCCAAAAAATGATAAAGAACAATACAGAATAATCGGCATTTTGTCGAACTTGGTTTCTAAAAACCCTTATTCTATCGGGTTGAGAACGCACGCTGTAATAAGGTTCTTTTATTAAAATATCGTTTGATGGATCTGTATCAGAAGCGAGGGTATAAGCTTCCTTTGCTTCTCTATATTGTTTTATATTTCTAAAAAATAAATAAGTAGGAATGCCAATGCCTGCATACACAAGGGGTATTTTCCAATATTTTTTATTGGTGTACTGTCCCCAGCCAGGAACCATGGCAGAGCGTTTAATGGCAATACTAGGTTTGTATTTTTTTAAACCAAAAGTGTCTAAATATTTGTTGTAATTTTTAGTGTTTATTGTAATGGTACTATCTTTTTGCAACAGCTCTTTATTTTGCGCAGAAACAATTACACAACTAAATAATAAAACAATAAAACAATTAAACAATTTCATTAGCTAACATTAATCTTCAATTTATCTAGCAGTCCATTCAATTCATCTAACGAAAAATAATCGAATGTAATGCTACCATTTCCTTTTTTGCTATGGGCCAATTTTACTTTTGTACCAAAGCTAGATGCTAAATTATCTTCTATTTTTTTAAATGCTGGCGGTAAACTAGGTTTTATAGAAGCTTTAACAGCCCCACTACCTGTGTACATTTTGCGCACCAGGTCTTCTGTTTGGCGTACAGATAATTGTTTGTTTTTTATTTCAGAGAAAATAAACAATTGCTTATCTACCATATCTACGTTTATTAACGCTCGTGCATGTCCCATGCTTATAACGCCATTGCGTACTGCTACTTGAATATCTGGCGGTAATTTTAATAAACGAATGTAATTGGTTACTGTACTACGTTCTTTGCCCATACGTTCTGCTACTTGCTCTTGCGTATAATCTAAATCTTCCATTAAGCGCTTGTACGAAAGCGCTATTTCTATTGCGTTGAGATTTTCTCTTTGTAAATTTTCTAGTAATGCAAGCTCCAATAATTGATCTGCATTGGCTTCTCTTACATAAACGGGCACATCTTTTAAACCGGCAATTTTAGACGCCCTATATCTTCTTTCACCAGCTATCAATCTATACTTTCCACCAGGTATTTGCGATACGGTTAGCGGTTGTATAATATTATGCATTTTTATAGAAGCTGCCAATTCGCTTAAGGCTGTTTCATCAAAATCTTTACGAGGTTGATGTGGGTTTACTTCTATTTTATCTAGTGCAACTCTTTGTACGCCTACTTTCTGTTCTACTACTTCTGGCTTTAATGTACCAGCAGTATTTTTAAGGTCGGTATCAATATTTTGTAAAAGGCTTCTTATTCCTTTCCCTAATGCATCATTTTTTTTTGATAAACTCATAAAAGAAATGTGAAAATGTGAAAATGGGCAAATGTGAAAATAGCTACTTTAAGGTGCTTAACTAAAACCAAAATTGTATCTACTCAATTTTTGCCACGTAACTTTTCAATTTTTCATTTTTGTAATTTGTATAAATAATTGTTTGCTATTTTAAAACACTTTGTTATTGACATTTGCAAATTTGCACATTGGCTTATTTTCTCATTTGGTTTTCTACATTTGCACATCTGCATATTTGCCTACTTGCCTATTGTCTTCTCAGCCCCACTCATCTTCGTCATATTATTTTTCTGCAAAATTTCTTTTGCAAGGTTTAAATAATTTACGGCTCCTTTGCTATCTGCATCGTACAAAATTACTGGCTTTCCAAAACTTGGAGCCTCACTAAGCTTTGTATTTCTGTGTATGATGCTGTTAAAAACCATCTCATCAAAATGGCGACGAACTTCACTTACTACTTGGTTACACAATCTAAGGCGGCCATCGTACATCGTCATTAAAATGCCTTCTATTTGTAAGTCGGTATTCAATCGATTTTGTACAATTTTTACCGTGTTCAACAATTTGCCCAAACCTTCCAAGGCAAAAAACTCTGTTTGTACAGGTACCACTACGCTATCCGATGCTACCAAGGCATTTACAGTTATTAAACCAAGTGAAGGTGAGCAATCAATTACAATAAAATCATATTCATCTCTCACTGCTTCCAATATGGTTTTTAAAATGCCTTCCCTATTTGGATAGTTTATCATTTCTATTTCGGCACCTACCAAATCAATATGAGATGGTATAATATCTAAAAAAGACATTTCTGTTTTCAATATAACATCGCTTGCAGTAGCTTCATTTACCATGCAATCGTACAAGCTTTTGGTTATATTTTGTAAATCAAAACCAAAACCGGTAGTACTATTGGCTTGTGGGTCAGCATCTACCAATAGTGTTTTGTATTCTAATACAGCAAAACTTGCTGCAAGGTTTATTGCTGTAGTGGTTTTGCCTACCCCACCTTTTTGATTAGCTATTCCTATTATTCTTGCCATTGCGTTGTACGCTTATTTATTTGTTATTTTGGGAATATTTCCTCCAAATGTAAACTTATGAAGGTAATTTTGCAAACTTCGGCAATTTTAGGCAAATTATATTTAATTGTTAAATGGTTGAGTAGTTTAATTGTTAAGCCAAAATCACTAAAATGCTCAAAAATGATATGAAATTGAAAAAGTTTGTAGTGTCATCATTTTAATGAGCCACAATAAATGTTTTTAAAAATTTTTAAAAAACACATCTAATTACAACAATACAACACAAAAACCATAAATCAATATAGACATTCAATATGATAACAATTATATCGGGCACAAACAGAAAGGGTAGCAGTACAAAAAAGGTATCATTAATGTACAAAAATTTTTTAACAGAAAGAAATATTGAAAGTAAAATACTTGACTTAGAAGTATTTGAAGTGTATAAGCGAAATGCTGCTTTTGAACAAATGGAAAATGAGTTCTTAAAAAGTGTAGATAAATTTATTTTTGTATTACCTGAGTATAATGGCTCATATCCAGGTATTTTAAAATTAATGATTGATAATACAGATGCAGGCAACGTTTGGCCAAATAAAAAAGCATTATTGGTGGGAGTAGCAAGTGGGCGAGCAGGTAACTTAAGAGGCTTGGAACATTTTACCGGTTCTCTCATGCATTTAAAAATGATTGTACATCACAACAGATTACCAATAAGCAGCATTCATAACCTGTTAAATGAAGTAGGTGAAATTACGGATGCGGGTACTTTAAAAACGATTAATACCCAATTGGATGAATTTATAAACTTTTAAATTTCTACATTCTAAAATTTTCAAATTTCAACCTTTAACTTTTTCACATGCGTACTCCACTTGGTGTTATTGTTTTTCTTGGCATAATGCTATCGCTCGACCTATATTTTTTTCAAGCAGTAAAAAATGTTTCGCAAAACTTATCTCCAAAAACTAAAACCATTGTGTATAGTATTTATTGGAGTATAACTATTTTGGCGGTTATTGGTTTTATATTATTTGTTTATACGGAGCAAAGTTATCTTGGTAGAAAAGTACGTACTTATTTGTTTTCTATAATCATCGGTTTATTTTTAGCAAAAATGGTAGCCCTCGTTTTCTTTTTGGTAGATGATTTGCGAAGGGGCATACAATGGATTGCTGCAAAACTGTTTTTTAATAATACCGATGTAGATAGTATGAATAATGAGAATGGTATAAGCCGTTCAGTGTTTCTTAGCTGGCTTGGTATTGCAGCAGGTACAACTTTGTTTGGAAGTTTAGTATATGGGTTTAGCAATCAATATAAGTACCAAATAAAAAGAGTAAAACTAGCATTTGATAATTTACCTACATCTTTTAAAGGATTGCGTATAGTACACATAAGTGATGTGCATAGTGGAAGCTTTATGGATAAAAATGCTGTACAACATGGTATAGATTTAATATTAAAAGAAAATGCAGATTTAATATTATTTACTGGCGATTTGGTAAATGATAAAGCTACAGAAATGAAAGATTATATGGATGTGTTTAATCAATTAAAAGCACCCATGGGCGTGTTTTCTACATTGGGCAATCATGATTATGGAGATTATGTACAATGGCCAATAGAAGGAATAAGTAAAGAACAAAACTTATTAAACCTACAAAAAGTACATGCAGACCTTGGCTGGAAATTATTGATGAATGAGCATGTGGCATTAGAAAAAAATGGCGAACAAATAGCTTTACTTGGTATTGAAAATTGGGGCGCAAAAGCACGTTTTCCAAAATACGGCAAAATGGATTTGGCGCATGCGGGCACAGAAAAATATCCTTTTAAAATACTATTGAGCCACGATCCTAGCCATTGGGATGCACAGGTAAAAACAACATACCCTGATGTGGACTTAATGCTGAGCGGCCATACACACGGTATGCAATTTGGTATTGATATCCCTGGGTTTAAATGGAGCCCAGTGCAATATGTGTATAAGCAATGGGGAGGCTTGTACGAAGATACTAAGCAAAAATTGTATGTAAATAGAGGTTTTGGGTTTATAGGTTATCCGGGTAGGGTAGGTGTATTACCTGAGATTACAGTGATTGAGTTGGGGTAGTTTTTTGAAATATTTTGTATATTTACTAAAAGAAATAACATGAATGCTGCACCAATTTTAAAATATACCGCAGAAGAATATTTAGAATTAGAAGAAGCTTCTTTAGAAAAAAATGAATTTTATAAAGGAGAAATTTTTGCTATGGCAGGAGCTTCTATTGAGCATAATCAAATTGTGCGAAATGCTATGGTCAATATTGGAAAATTTTTAGAAGATAAAAAATGCCAAATTTTCCCTAGTGATTTAAGAATACATTCTATCACCAATTCTTTATATACTTATCCTGATTTATCAATTATTTGCAATGATATTGAAACAATTGGAAAAAGAAAAAACACAGTTACCAATCCTACAGTACTTATAGAAGTTTTATCAGCTACCACTCAAGATTATGACCGTGGTGCAAAGTTTAAATTGTATAGAGATATTGAAAGTTTAAAGGAATATATTTTAATATCTAGCTTAGAAACTTTGGTAGAGAAATATCATAAGCAAGTTGACGGTAGTTGGGTGCTACATGAGTATAAAAGCGAAACAGATACTTTTACAATAGCATCAATCGATTTATTGCTTACTGTAAAAGATTTGTATAGAAATGTAGATTTTGAAAATGTAGAAAATACTGCATAATTATTTTCAATTCAGTCCCAATAAAATATCTGCTAATTCCTGTTTATTCTTCCAGGGTATTTGATGATCTGCTCCTCGCAAAGTATCAGCAGCAATAGAGGCTGCATGTATCATCATCTTTTTGCCGTAAGCTATATTTTTTATAGGCACCCAAGTATCTTTATCGCCGTGCACAAATAAAACATGACAAGTTATTTTTGTAAAATCATTTTGTAGTGGTGTCAAATCTTTTTTAAGATATAATAATTCGGTATTACTCGGGCCAAATGCGCCTGGCAAGCACCAATAAAATGGACGAACATTCATTATTTTTCGCCAAGTTTCTTTGGTTTCTTGGTTTATGTCTATTGCTCCAGCTACAATAACTACGGTTTTAAAAAGTGTAGGGTTATCTGCAGCCATTTTTACAGCTACAGGGCCACCCATGCTGTGCCCCATCAAAAACATGGGCTTATCTGTTTTCAATTTTTCTAATACAGGCAGTATCATATTGGATTGTTCTTGCAAATGCATGGCTTTGCCAAAACTACTATACCCAAAACCAGGCCTGTCTACAGCAATCATTCTAAATTTTTTTCGCATAGAAGTGTCCCACATAAATTTCATGTAATGCATCCATGTGCCTGGGCTGCCATGTATAAATACGAGTGTAGGTAAAGAATCATTGCCACACACTGCATAATGCAGATGGTTATTGTTTATAATTGTATCATGCATTTCTAAGGGCACATCCTTCGCTTTAAAAACACGATACGCTTTTTTATCGCTCCATCGCTCTTTCATTATCATGCATTGTGCAAGTAAAATCCAAATAAATAGCAACGCCATAGAATACAAAAATATTTTTCTCATATAGTGTTTCAAACGTATCATAGCATGCTTTAGTTACAACAATTTCAAAGAAAAATTCAACAATAATTACCATAATTTATTTTGATGGGTTTTTTAGATGATGGCAGGTAAAACATAGATATATGTATTTTGAAATAAATAGTTTTAAAAATTACCTTTTTCAACCGTAAAAATCATACAATCACCCCTTATCTTTGCGCCTTCAATAAATGCACAATTTTTTTGTGAAGAAAAACTGGTGGAAAATATTATCGTTTGCGCTCCTCATCTACACTGTTGTAGCAGGCTTTTTAACAAAAGTTCCTCGTCTTCCTATTTTAAATGAAACCATACGAAACATGTACTTTCACGTGTGCATGTGGTTTGGTATGATGGTACTTTTTACAATAAGTGTAGTACACAGCGTTATCTATTTAAGTAAACAACAACATGCTTCTGATATTAAAGCCTCTAGTTATGCAGCTTTGGGGTGCTTGTTTGGAATATTAGGCTACATTACTGGTACTGAATGGGTTTCTGTAACATGGGTTACTGATCAAAATCAATCTTTCGCAAGTGTATTAAAAGAACCTAAACTTATTGGTGCTGCCATAGCCTTACTTATATACGGGGCCTACTTTGTATTACGAGGTTCATTTACCGATATGGATAAACGCTCACGAGTAAGTGCAGTATACAATATTTTTGCATTTGCCATGCTCTTTCCTTCTATTTGGATAATACCAAGGCTTGTTGGTAGCTTACACCCTGGCGCACCTGGTAGCGATAGTGGCAACCCTGCTTTAGACAAAAACGATATGGACATGGGTATGAGGGCCATTTTTTATCCAGCAGTTATAGGATGGACGCTGCTTGGAGTATGGATTGCTACATTAAAAATAAGAATTCAATTAATAAAAGATAAAAGTTTACTCAATGAAAGTATTGTTTAGTCGTTTCACGTTTTTAGTTTCTCGTTTGGGACTTTTTACTTTAATAATGGTTTTATCCACTGCTAGCATTGCACAAACACAACAACCAGTAGAAATGGCAGATACCATGCGTGGTAATGGAAAAATATACATTGTGGTAGCAGTATGCCTCACTATTTTAATCGGACTTTTCGTATATGTATTTTCATTAGATAGAAAAATTTCAAAACTAGAAAAAGAACAATAAAAAAATTAATAAACTTTCATATTTAATTACCCTACATTTATATAATAAAAAAACTTGTGTACCGTTAGGCACATAGACAATAAAAACAATTTTATGAGCACAAACCAACATTATAGCTTCTTTCAAAGTGTAGAAAGAAGTTTTGATAAAGCTGCAAAATTTACCAATGTTGCAAATGGTA
>JAYSWO010000384.1:0-8844 GCA_043717975.1 Ferruginibacter sp.
AAATGATTTAACACTACATAATCATATTATTTCTATTCGAAAAAAGTACAACTTAAAATTACCTGATGCAATAATAGCTGCTACAGCATTATCGAATAAAGCCACACTTATAAGTGGAGACGATATATTTTCAAAAGTTTTCAATTTAAAATTTCAGTTAATAAAAATATGAATACAATACTCGTTACAGGCGGCTGCGGCTATATTGGTGCGCACACCATTGTTGATTTAATCGAAAATGGTTACCATGTTATCTCTATTGACAATAATAGTAGGAGTAATCCATCCATTTTAGATGGCGTAAAAAAAATAACAGGTATAGATGTAAAAAATTACAAAGTAGATCTTTGCAATTTTGATGAAACACATGCCATCTTTCAAGAAAATGAAAACATAATAGGCATCATACATTTTGCTGCTTATAAAGCGGTGGGCGAATCGGTAGAAAAGCCGTTGGAATATTACGACAACAATTTAAATTCTCTTATAAATATTTTACGCTGCGCTATAGAATTTAATGTGCCACATTTTGTTTTCTCTTCTTCCTGCACAGTGTATGGCAATCCATTGTCCATTCCTGTTACAGAAGATTCTCCTTTTCAAGCAGCATCATCACCATATGGTGCTACCAAACAAATGGGTGAAGAAATTGTACAAAATACATTAAGAGCAGTGCCAAATTTAAAAGCAGTTTTATTACGCTATTTTAATCCTGTAGGTGCGCATCCTTCTATTGCTATTGGCGAATTGCCAATAGGCAAACCACAAAACTTAGTGCCAGCTATTACACAAACTGCCATTGGCAAATTGCCACAAATGAAAGTATGGGGCAGCGACTACAATACCAAAGATGGCACTTGTGTGCGTGACTATATACATGTATGCGACATTGCACATGCACATACGCTAGCGTTGCAATTTTTAGAAAAAGCCAACAATAAAACAAACTGCGAAATTTTTAACCTTGGGACAGGCAATGGTTACACGGTTTTAGAAGTTATTAAATCCTTCGAAAAAGTAAGTGGTGTATCGCTAAACTATGCTTTAGCAGAAAGAAGAGCCGGCGATGTTATAGCCATTTATGCCAATAATGATAAAGCAAAAAACGAATTGGGCTGGCATACAAAATATACAGTAGAAGATATGATGCAATCTGCTTGGGAGTGGGAGAAAAAAGTTCAAGGTTGAAAGTTCAAAGTTCAAAGTTGAAGGTTCAAGGTTCAAAGTTGTGCGACTCTCAAATTCTTTACACCTCTATTTTGAAAATGTATTTCTAAAATGAGTAGCATTTTCCTTACCGCCTTTTCTTCTCAAAAACGCCTTACCGACTTCTCGGCTAATTTCCTTTTTGCGAAGCAAAACAAAATCCCGCCTTCCATTTTAATTAAAGCCTTCCCGCGCCTGCCATTGCCGGCATGCAGGTTCTCGGCAAAAAACCAAAACTAAATTTATTTCCCAAGGCAAATACAATTATAACCTAACAGACTTAAATTGCACCCTAATTAATTACACTTATGCTAAGCGAAATAGAAGTAACAGGTAAAAAGGATACTAGAAGCGGTTTTGGAGATGGAATATTAGAGGCAGCAACAGAAAACGAAAACATAGTTGCACTTACAGCAGACCTTGCAGGCTCATTAAAACTCGGCGGTTTCATAAAAGCTTTTCCCGAAAGATTTATACAATGCGGTATTGCAGAAGCAAATATGATAGGCATTGCAGCAGGACTTACCATTGGTGGTAAAATACCTTATACGACTACATTTGCTAATTTTAGTACCGGACGTGTATATGATCAAATAAGACAAAGCGTTGTATACAGTGGCAAAAATGTGAAAATTTGTGCATCTCATGCAGGGCTTACCCTAGGAGAAGATGGTGCTACCCACCAAATATTAGAAGACATTGGTATGATGAAAATGCTACCAGGTATGACGGTAATTGTACCTTGCGATTATAATCAAACAAAAGCAGCTACAAAAGCCATTGCAAATTACGAAGGGCCTGTATATCTTCGCTTTGGCCGCCCAGTATGGCCAATATTTACGAAAGAAGAAGATTTTGTAATAGGCAAAGCACAGATATTAAATGAAGGAAAAGACGTTTCTATTTTTGCATGCGGCCATATGGTTTGGCTAGCCGTAGAAGCAGCTAAAATTTTAGAGGCAAAAGGTATTACTGTTGACCTAATAAATATTCATACCATTAAACCATTAGATGCGGCGGCTGTGTTAGCTTCAATTAAAAAAACAGGTTGTGCAGTAACTGCAGAGGAGCATAATATTATTGGTGGCTTGGGCGATAGCATTGCACAAGTAGCATCTAAGGAATTCCCTATACCTATTGAATATGTGGGTACAAAAGATACCTTTGGAGAAAGTGGCAAACCCGAAGAACTATTGGTAAAATATGGTTTAGATGCCAATCATATAGTGGCTGCTGCAGAAAAAGCCGTTTCTAGAAAATAATATACACACATAAAATTTACAAAAGCACTTCAAACAAAATGAAGTGCTTTTTTTTATTTAAAAAATTTATTGTTTTTGCAGAAACCTTTTTTCTTTATAAACCGTCTTAGATACAAATAACTAAAAAGTATTTAAATAAAACATATTAAACCCCTACGTGAGAATTAAAGAACGCATATAAATTATAGTAAAAAAATACTATTTTACGTTAATTTTTATTGTTCAATTGAATACAGCTGAGTTTTTGCTCGGCTGTTTTATTTTGTAAAATCAAGCTGTCAGTGTACATGCTTTGCATATTTCTATACGTAAAATGACATGTGCACTTGGTATTGTTAAAATTCTTTATGCTTTTTTAACAGTTTTATGTAAAAATATTTTGCAAAAAAAGAAACCTTCTATTTTCATAACCCGTCTTATACATAACCGCTTTAAATTAAAATATCGATATTAAATCCCTATAGTTCCCCCCGTGATATAGTATCAAGAAAGTGTACGGAAACTATCTTGTAGAATATTGATACTATTCATATTTGGCCAAGCAAAAGCTTGGCCACTTTATTTTGAAATATACACTAGGGTTATTTGTTAAACTTACCTAATTCACATTGATAAAAAAACCATCTGAAACGATGAATAGTCTATAAATAAACACAGCACAATATTGAAAAACGTATAAATCCATATTCCTAAAAGCATTGAATAGTAGCCGAGCTTTAAGTACACAGAAACCACTTTACACGATTAGGCAAATTTCAATCTGCAGCCAAGTTTTTACTTGGCTGCCTTATTATTAAAAAAAATTTAAAAATATAGATGAGATTGTAGATTATTTCTAAACTATTTAATCAACATTATTACCAAGTGGTTTATTAAGATAATTATACAAATTGGATACAACCAATGCAAACAAACCCGCAGATACAGTAAGTACTACGTTTATATATTGTGGCGCAGAAAGAGAAAGTCTCAATATAACGGTGGCTAATGCAAATGAAGAATATCTAAACAAATGCACAAATAAATTACTATATCGTAAAGAAAGAATAAGAATTAAAATGTCTGAAAAAACGAGGGCTGTATATAGTTGATTAAAAAGATTTTCGTTAATGGTTTTACTTGTAAAAAATAAGAAAATACTATATATAATTTGACAAGAAAAAAACAAGAGCATAAACGCTGCTACCACTTTTTTTTGCAATACAAAATGAGCCTTTTCTTCTGCTGACTTTGTAATTTGTACATGGCGCTGCTTTCTATAAAAAAGCACGGTAATAAAAAAAATGACCACTGCTCCAAAGGCATCTACTAATACAGGTAACAAGCTTTGGAGGCTTGCCAAATCCATGCTTACATCTAAGTTTAAATGCCCCAACTCTTTAAATGAACTTCGCAATAAAATAAGGGAAATTATTTCAAACTGCTTACCTACAGAATCTGCAACGGAATGCGTAATTATAAAAAACAAATCAAATACTTCTACAAATAACAATACGCTAAAGGCTAACTCTATTGCAAAAAACTTACCTAGTTTCAAATCGATAAACCCACAGTAAGATAATATGCTAGCAAATACTCCCCCAACAAAAAATAGAATTACAATATTGCTGATTAGTTTTGATTTTTGAAGTGTATGCCATTTATTTTCAACCCTATCATAAGCACTTAAGAAAGTATTTGCATATTTCATGTTTTAAGTACGCTTAAATGATTTTATTGGTTCTTTGTTTTATTAATCGTAAAACCTCTTTATCGTTTTTACAGTATGTCATTTTAGCTTGTTACTAGATTTTGTATAACACTTTGGTTCATATATATTTTCATCTTTAAAACTTATCAATGCTAGAAAAATTAAAAAAAGCAGAACTCTTTATTTTCTTGTTTGCCATTGCTCTAATATTCGTGGCTGAATATAATTTCATTGTACTTCATGACAAATTAAGGGCAATATTTATTGGGCTTTGGCCTCCTACCATCATTTTAGTATTGATATACATAAACGTCAAAATAAAAAAATAATATGGAAAACTTAGACCTAATCATTTTCAGCGCTATACTTGTTGTACTTTTTATATTATTTGGTATTGGTACGATTGCTCAGTTTAATAGAATGAGCAAAGAGGAATTTGATGAAGATAAAAATAAAGGGGGTGTTGTTACTCTAAAAAACTTTATTGGAAAAATATTTATTGGCTCTGAAAAATAATTTAAAAATATTGGTTTAGTGAGGTTGTTGATTATATAAACCAAAAAAAGGTTGTTCACTAATTTGAACAACCTTTCTTCGTTTTAGTATCTATGTTTATATATTAAGCCTTGTTTTCTGCATTTCTACTCAATGCATATATAACCAAACCAAAACCGATTTTGTTTATAGCATCACCGATATTATAAACAATATCCATAGCAGCTACTGCCGCCGCTCTATCGCTTACAATCTCTATTCCAAACAATCCGCCTTTCGTACCAAGTATATATCCTAATGGATAAATAGCCCAGCCTACTAGTACAAACCATCCCAACGTTTTTACTGCTTTGGCTACTGATGGACTAGAAGATTGAGCCAATTTAGCTACATCACCCATCCATACTAAGTAAACAATGTAAAAGTACGCAGCACCGCTTATAGCGCCCCATACCCAACTAATGGTTTCACCACCATTAATGGCTTCACCAATGTAGCCTGTTACTAACATTACTACCGAAGCAAAAATCAATTTCCATAGCAATTCAATTTTAGCACCTGCTTTTTTAGTGATTAAATAAAACTCCACACACATTAAAGGCACCGTTAGAATCCAATCTACATAACGGAAAAATGTAGGAGAATCGCCAGTGTCTAAATTGTAACCACGCATGTAGTAGTAATGTACGGCCGCAATAAAGGTAATAAGACCCGAAACTAAAACTGAGGTACGCCATTGGGGGCTAGTGCCACCAACTTCCATGAAGAAAAATACGGCAGCGCCCATCATTGCCATGGTGCCAATAAAGAAGGTAAAAGCCACATAATTATGTGGGTCAATTGCTTTGATGTCAAGAAAAATCTGTAACATATGAGGTTGTTTTAAAGTGATGTTTGTTAGGATATACTAACAAACCTTAGTTAATAGTGTTAAAAGAAACGAAAAAAGAAGAAAGCTAGATTTAAAATTATATTAATGAAAATCAACCTATTAGAAAAATAGCCACATTTTGCTTAACTTTTTTTTTACATAAATCTTATAACGAAGACCCTTTTTGCATCCGCCATATATTTATTTACGTAAACAATACATCTAATTTTTAAATTTCACTTACTTCTTTTTTATAGTATCAATGATGACTTTATGAAAATTTATATCAACATAAAAAATACTCAAATAGAGTCTATCTTATTACTTGTAGGATTGTTAACAGGCTTTATACATTTTTATGTTGTATCAATTGATATAGATATACAAATGATTATTTTATTATCGCTAGTATTTTTAATTGGCGTACCACATGGTGCTTTAGATTTTCTGGTAGATGAGCAAAATGAAGTAGTAGATAATAAAAAATTTTCTATAAAAAAATTTTTGCGCATTTACCTTTTCCGCTTGTTTATTTTTTCTCTTTTATGGATGCTTCCTTGGCTCGCATTTTCATTATTTATTGTTTTTTCTATATTTCATTTTGGAGAAACTGACATGTCATCTATCATGAAACCTTATAAAAGTTCCATTCCTTTATATATTTCTTATGGAGCATTTATACTTTCATTATTATTGCTAACACATGTAAAAGAAATAGAGGTAGCTGTTCCTATAATAGGCAATTATTTAAAGGGAAGTGTTTTTTACGATTTTATTCAACATTACTCATACATAATAATATCAATATTTGCAGCTACTTTTCTCTCCATATTATTTTGGCAAATAAGAAAAAACAATACTGTAAACATAGATATTTGGAAAATAGTACAGTTTGGCTTTTTAATTTTTATTATTTCCACATTACCAATGTTACTAGCATTTACTTTCTATTTTGCATTGTGGCATTCTATTTTATCTGTAAGAAACATTTTCTCTTACTTTAAAAGTTTTAACAACAATAAAAAGTTTGTACTTATATGTAATAAAAGTATTTTGTTTAGTTTACTTGCTCTAGGCAGTATTGTAGGATTATACTTTGGCTTGCATTATTTTATGCCAGATATGAATTTACTTTTTGCATTGTTAATTGTTTTATCTGTACTTACACTACCGCATCTAACTGTAATGCATAGTATGTATAAAAACTATAGTAGAAATTTGTATCCATCTTTAAAATCCTAAAGTATCTTACCTCACCCACTCCACTTCCCCCACTTCAAATTTTCTTTCCATTACATCTTCTGTTAGCAATTGGCCATATTCATTTACAGCAATAATTTTTGTTTCAAAAACAGCATTTGCTTTTTTTAGGTGAACCGTTTCCATTTTTTTGTATAAATGATTATTCAATTCAAGTATTTGTGTATCCAAATCAATAACGGTAATCTGCTCTAATTTTGCCAATAATATTTTTTGTATTTTTCGAGCTAATAAAATGGGGTCATGGTCTATTTCTGTAATTATTTTTAAAGAAGTAGCATTAGCCACACTTTCATCAAATACCAGTTGGTTTACATTTATACCAATGCCGATTATTGACCATTGCCAATTATTACCTTTAAATATATTTTCAATCAAAATTCCCCCTGCCTTTCTGTCACGCCAATAAATATCATTTGGCCATTTAATTTTTGTTCCTCCTCCAGCTATTTCTTCAAAACAATTTCTACAAACATTGCCTACTAATGTACTTAATAAGAAGGGTTTTCCTTTAAAAACGGTATCAGGTTGCACTGCAAGGGTTAGAATTAGGTTTTCACCCGGTTGGCTTTTCCATTCTTTTCCCCTTTGCCCTTTGCCACCCCATTGCTCATGGGCATACCAAGCTTGGCCATGTTTCGCCAATCCTGCATGTACTTGCTGCATGGCATAGTTGTTGGTACTTTCCACCGTATCTAAAATGCTAAATATTTCATTTTGGTCCATGATATTTCCTCGTGGGTAAAAAAGAATTTGTAATTTTGATAATATACGCAAGCTACTATTAAAAGTACTGCACTGCATGGCAATATCCATGTAATCATTCAATAAAAAAAAGAAATTTGACCAACAAATTAAGTGTATTAGAAACACGCAAAAAAAGTACCGTAGCTAGGCTTACTAAAAGCAGCAAAATCATTAAGACCATTATTGCAACCATTCACGAAAAAAAAGGTGAAAATATAATAAGCCTCGATCTTCGTAAAATACCTGAAGCCGTAGCAGACTTTTTTATCGTATGTGAAGCAAACAACCCCACTTTGCTTAAGGCAATAGCGGATGATATAGAGCATGAAGTAAAAGAAAAATGTGGTGAAAGTGCTTACAAACATGAAGGAAGACAGGCACAACAGTGGATTTTGATAGACTATATAAATGTAGTAGTACACATTATGCTACCAGATACTAGAAAATTTTATCAACTAGAAGAAATGTGGAGCGATGCAGTATCTACCGAGCATAAAGAAAATTAAAATATATTTTTATAAAGAACGAAAGAGCGAAAAAGCACATGGCACAACAAGAGAATACCCCACCTACTGGAAAACCCAATGTAACCCCTAACAATATTCCTGGTTTGGGAGGAGATCCAAAAAAGAAAAATAAATTTAACCCCTACTGGGTGTGGGGTGTTGTAATTATAGCACTCATAGCCTACACTTTAATGAACAAGGTAGCGGCTACAGGCATTGACGTAAACCCCGCCGAGATAAATGAAATAATAAAATCTGGCGATGTGATGGTTGATATGAAAGCCCAACGAGACAAAACTGGTTTGATAGTAGTTAGAAACAGCGACATCGTGCGTGTTTATCTTAAAAAAGAAAGCATCACACAAAAAGCTGCCTATTACAAATCTATTATGAACGAGGCTGAGTATGAAAGGTTATCTAAAAGCTTAACACCGCAAGTATTTGCCTACATTTCTAACGAAGAAGTATTTGAAAAGCAATTGGATGATTTGTACAAAGCCAATCCTGAAATTACCAATAAAATTAGACCTTATTATACCAACGAAGGCGAGTTCTTGGGAGAAACCATACGATTCATTTTACCGTTGCTTTTATTTGGGTTATTGATCGTAATGATGATGCGCAAAATGGGTGGCGGTGGCCCAGGTGGTGGTGGCCCAGGTGGTATTTTTAGCATAGGGAAATCTAAAGCTACATTGTTTGACAAAGGCACAAGGGTAAATATAAATTTTGGAGATGTAGCAGGGCTAGATGAAGCCAAAGTAGAAGTAATGGAGATTGTGGATTTTCTTAAAAACCCAAAAAAAT
>JAYSWO010000385.1:0-8808 GCA_043717975.1 Ferruginibacter sp.
ACAGCTAATATAACAAAAGAGGATATTAAAAAAACTTGTGGGTTTAAATATATTTTCTCAGAAACAATTTGGACTAATTAATATTTATAATTAGTATAAAATAAACCCTGCTGCTTAGGTTCGAGTCTCCTTGCTCCCTTTGGCATTGGTTCATTGGGCAACAATAATTTGGGCTGTATGTTTTTAGAGTATGGCATTTATTGCAGCTGTGTCGAGACAATGTATCTCTTTTATTTAATATCCTTAGAGACGCTTCGCTTAACTCTAAGGATATTGGGTAAATCTAAAAAGGAAAACTAATTTGGCTCATGATGATGACAATATCCGTTACCAATCCTAGCAAAGTTTTTACATTGCATACCTTTTTTTGTAAGCCCCTTACATCTCACCCTTAAACCTACACCATAAGCTTTTTTCGAAGAAGCATGTACTTCATAAGTAGAAAGGGGTTTACAAACCTTACATGGTTCTAATCCTAATTCATGAGCTTTGCTTACAGTAATCTTCTCAGAAGTATTCTTAACATTTTTGCAGTTTTCTAAATGGTATTTTTTGCCAGACGGGGTTTTGTAAACTGATTGACCTTTTACAGGTAAAGCGATTAGTAAGATAAAAAGTATTTTGAATATGATTATACGAAGTTTGATATAAAAAAATTTACATTGTTAGATTAAAGATCATTTTTTATTTACCAGATTAACTATCCAAATACCAATTATGATTATGATTGAAACAGCAAAAGCTGTTCCTACATATGCGCTAAATTCATTTAATTCTGCTATCTGTAATTTACGGTTTATTATACGTAATATTAGTACTGCAATTCCAGTGACAATACAAACCAGAATAAGCGTTTTAGAAATGCCGATTTTTTTACGTCTCTTAGCCATCGTTTCAATTTTTATTTAACTTTAGCGTTGCTGTTTCATTGCGCTTACTATTCTATCAGTTCGTTTATCTGCCCTTTCATTATTAAGCGATACGATTGCCCAAATAGCAGCAGGTATCCACCCTAACAAAGTTATTTGAAGGATAAGGCAAAGAATACCTGCGAGGAATTTCCCTCTTAATAGGAAAGATAACCAAGGGAGGAGGATGGCGAGTAGGGTCATTTTTTAGTTTTTGTTTTAGATATTGTTTTACTTTTTGCTGATGCATTGAACAAAGGCTTTTTATTTGGTTTCAAGTTAAGCTTTTGCTTTTGTTGTTTTACTAACAGTTCTTTTTTGCCCTTTATTGTTTTTTGCTTTGAACTCTTTTTGGAAACTATTGTATCACTAGCTTGTTTGTTTACTTTTACATCTTCGATACCTGGGGTTATAATTACTACTGATGTAACTTGTATGTTTTCAATAAGTTTAAAAAGATCGGCATTATGCATTCTAATGCATCCTTCTGATGCTCGTGTACCAATGGAATTTTCATCATGTGTACCGTGTATACCTATACCTTTTTGGCCAGATACATTTAGCCTTATAAACCTAGGTCCATAAGCTCCTTTAATACTCCCTAAACTATCATCTTTAAAATCGTGACTCCAACTTGAAGCATCTTCAATAGATGCTATTGTGAAAATGCCTTCGGGTGTTTTATTATCTCCAATAACTTCTTTAATACCTGCATTTTTTCCCGTAGTTACTGGTACTTTTTGTAATAACTCACCTTTATAGTTGTATAAAGATAGATTCATATCAGCCTTGTTTATAATAACAAAAGTCGAGTGTTCAATGTTCTTAATTTTATTGAAATACCATATACCTGTTGGTATTAAAAGAATGTAAGGCAACAAAATAAGCCCCCATAAAAACAAGTTGCTCTTATTTATATTATTCGTTTTATTGCGCATAGGTAACAGAATATGGGTATCGAGAAACAGATTGTATGTATCCAAAATCGGGAGCATCCTCCTCTAACTGAAGGGTTTCTTTTTCTTCATCATTAAAGGAGAATAACAAAAATTTCCTTTTACCAGTAGCAATATTTCTGATAATACAGGCAAAGTCAGTAAACTTGTTAAGTGGATTCACAACTTTCGGATAAATTACTGTGTTTGGCTTGCTCTCTTTAGGTTTTGTAAAAACTTGCCACACTTCTTTAAGCTGAGCAGCACCGTAAATTTCTTTTTGGATACTTTCATCAATCTTACCAATAATACCCTTTGTATTAAAGTAGTTTAATAAAGCACGCCTGCATTTTGTAGTAGATATCGCACTTCTCGTGTCTGCATCGGCCATTATACCGTTCAATTCTTGAAACTCCTTTTTAGAAAGTAAATATTGAGTTGATACATACCCTTTATTTCCATTGGCTTTGCACTTAGCCCAGTCGCCAGTTTGTGAATAAATAAGAATCTCAGTTCCATACAATAGATTGTTAAGGGCGTTGTAATTACTTCCTGCAGAAGGCGAAGAACGAAGAGATAGCGAATTGGCATAAGTATACATTCGAATAGCATTTTTGTCTTCCAAATACCCTTTGAACCATGTAAAATAAAATACAGCACTAGCTACCATCAACAACAATATCGAAGCCGTAATGATCTTCTTCCAATTTGTTGGCACCGGCTTGGACGGTGGAGGTGCTGTAATGGATTTATACAATGTAGAATTATACCAATTGGTGGAAGTCAATGTATCTTTCAAACTGCCAGCATCAAAATTGGCTCGTGGGTAAGATTTAAAATTACCCTCATCTAGCAGCTTATTAATATCTAATGCCAATTGCGTTTGGCTCAATTTGAGTGATGCTGCTTTGTCAAATATTTTTTTTATCTCCTCCCCTTCCACAATACCATCTTCAAAAGCAGTTTTTACCAAGCGCCCAATGTATATAGGAGCATTAACAATAGTTTCTTCTTTTTCCAGTAGTTCGGCTTCTATTTTTTTTTGCGTTTCATGTTGCTGCTTTTTTGCAGCTTCCACTGCATCCCAGTCAATGCTTTTGTGGGCAGTTTTCAAAACAGTTTTGTAAAAGTCATCTTCACTTAGTTGTAACTGGCGACATTCGTTTACAAAACGACTATAGAGTTCCTCTTTGGATAATGTATCGTTTGTCTCAATCAACGCTTGACGAACCTGATCGATAAAGTCTTGTAGAGATAGCATAATAATTTTTAATTTAACTTCTAATTTTATTTTTATTTTTAATCATTAATAAATTCTTCACTTTAACAATTCACTTTTAACCAATAACAAAAAATATTTATCATTAGGTATTGGATTTGGATATTAATCGTTTGAAATCTTAGCATTTAAATCAAGTAAATATTATTCTGGTTTAACTATAAGATATTTCACATCTACCCATCCATAACTTTTTTTGCCGCTTGTATTTGTAAACTCTATATAACCAAAACCATTCTTTATTTTTTCCACGTAAACCAGTTCTTGGGTTGAGAAATAGGCTTTTCGTTTTGTAGAAGGATCTGGTGCATTGTGAAAAAAAACTGGTCTACTTTCATGCCCATTTACAATATAAGAACCAGGTTCAAAATTTATTGAAATAGTTTTTACTCCTTTTGCTTCTGCCTTAGACGCAGTGTCAATAACTTTCAAGTCGCTTACTTTTTGTGTATCGATATTGACGTCCTTAACAGTTTTCGTATTTGGGTTTATAGCAGGTAGGGATGGCGGCAGGGTGTCATTTATAACGGGCGCAGTAACAGTTTGCGCATTATTGTTGGACTTATTGCAACCCTTGGTGAACTGCCAAAATATCAAAACTGTCAATAGAGATATAACACTACCAATAATAGATTTAATAACTAAGTTGTTCAAGTTTCTTTTACTTCCGATTTCAGGAATTGCTCTAACTTTTTCAGTTCCCGAGATAACTAGTTGTTGAGGAATTGCTTTACCACAAGCTGTACAAAACTTAGCAGTTACTTTATTTTCTTTACCACAGTTAACACAAAAAGGCATATACATAGTTTAAGTTAGTAAATCAAGTTGATGACCACATTCAGCACAGTAATTCCCTTTTTCCTCGTTCATTGTGCCACACTCGGGACAAAACATGACCACCTGCCTGACCGCTTCATTGTTACCCTTGTTTATCAAATCCCAGTTGATGCTTTTGTAAGCTGGCTTTAAGATATTTGAATAAAAATCCTTTTCTTCAATATTCAACTGAGTGCATTCGTTTATGAAACGGCTATACAATTCCTGCGGTGATAATCTATCATTCGATTCGATTAGCACTCGACGAACTTGAGTGGTTAGTGGTTCGCTTGCAATCATAAAAAAATTATTTATAATTCACCCTTTTTTGTTTTGTGATAATAACATCTTCGGTTTGCTCGGCCTCGCTACATCTATTTCTTCGAGCAAAAAATTTAGGCTTTTTAATTAGCTCTTCATATTTGGCTTTGTGCTGGGCAAACAAAAACTTGGAATAATAATACCTATAATGAAAATGGGCAACTGTAGTAATAGTACCAGCAATTAAAATTAGGCATATAGTTAGATGCAATCCTAAATTATAAGAACTTATATACCTAAAATATGTGGCAAAAAAAAGTGAAATAAAAGTTGATGTTATTAAGAACAGGCTAACGAAATTCGAATAAAATTTTGAAAAACATTTCTTCATTAAACAAAACCGAAAAAAAAGAAAATGAAATGGCATTATAGATATGTATAATAAGGAAAAAATAAATATCGTGTATAAAATTATTAAGTAATAGGTTGTTGAGTTCGGCAAAATTTCGCAAAACTCTACAAGTCTCCGACTCTTGCTTTTTCGGTTTTCAGAATATATTTCTAGATACAATGGTGACATTATTTTATTAATATGTTTTACATTAAATACAATTCTAATTTTATCGCAATTAAGTATGCTATCGATAGTTATATTATCTTCCGTATAACTAGAACTATCAGCAATGACTTCATTGCTGCGGCTTACAAAGTAGTCATACTTGAAGATATCGTCCTTCGATTTTAGTCCATTTTTTGTTAGCTTAAGTATTAGTTTATCTTTCACATTAGGAGAATTCAGTTTTTGCATGCAAACTCTAAAATTTGCCTGAGTGGACTCGCCTAATGCTTTGTTCGAGTAATAAAATCTTATACTTGATAAATTAGCATTGTCATAGGCTACAAAATTGGAAGGGGCTAAAATTTCAAGGTTTTTTGAAATTATAGCTTGAATATTATACTCATACAAATAACTTCGATCAAAGTGGCGTTCAATAAGACTTAATAATTCTTGAATTGTATCTTTTCTTTCAGATTGGTATGAAAATAGAGGGAACTTATACAGGTACATTTCTGTACTTTGCCAATTCTTATTGCTAGATAGCATTGATAAAGCCGAATCGACTTGAAAAAAGCTAATCGGCTCTCGACTAGGATATTGAACTTCGTGAAAAAAGTCGCTTATTAAATAAATCTTTAGAATATGACTGCGTTTACCAGATGTCATTATTACCTTAGTATTTATAGCATTTGCTACCCCTCTAAATAGTTCGGCAAAATTTGTCCTAGAAGTATCTTTTGAATCTTCTGTTTTCTTACGGTTCCAAGCAAGACAAGAATCGAAATATTTTTTTGCATGTTCAGGTGCTGTTGAACCATTAGCTAGTGAAATAATAATTTCTTTGTTTACTGGTTTTAAACCTCCTAATCCATCATAAACAAAGGTTGCAGTACTATGAATACCTGAACTGTCACTTGAATGCTGCTCAATTTTATGACATATTGTTGCAGCTATATAATCTCTAAGTGAGATTGAGTCTAAGCAGTTTGTGTCTGATTTTTGTTGACCATAAATATCTGTAAGAAACAATTGTATTTGTTCTTTTTGGCTACGTGACAGATTTTTAAAAAAAGAATTTTCATTTCCTGAACCCGTTCTATCAACAATTATTAAATGAATTATCGGAAGTCCCTTAGCTTCTTTTTTCTGTTTACTATAATCAAGTTGAATTGTGTCTAAAATATTATCCGAAGATGGCTCTCTAGAAAGTTGGATTTGTTGTAATGGGAATTTAATTAAGTTAGATGGCCAAAACCAATATGCATTGTCATTATGAGAATCTGAATCATACTTGATAAGTTTGTCGGTATGAAATCCAAAGAAAATTGATACCAAGATGCCTGAAATACCTATTAAAGCATATAAAATCCAAAGAAATAACGGAGGTTTCTTTAGACGTTTAGCAAAATGAGGAAGAAGGCAAAGGCTAAGTGTTAATAAAAGTATAATTATGATAGCTCCATTAAACAAAAAGGCAATATCAAATTTGAAACCGGTAGTACAAAGGTAACAGTCATTTTTTTCGAAAAAAGAAGTCCATAAAAGCAAAAACCAAGCTATTAATATAATTATAGGTAATAAAAACCAAAGATTTATTTTTCTTCCATTCTTTTGTGATGGTTTGTTTCTTAATTTTTCAGAGTCTTCTGATTTATACCAATCAGTTGATAATAATATCTCCTTTAGGGTAATTGCATCCAAATTAACTTGTGAAGACGGTTTATAATTTCCCTCTTTTAGTTTTTCATCAATCCGCAAGGCTAGTGCATTGATTTTTTGATTTGATAACGTGGTTTTATCAAAAATATTTTTGAGCATATCTGCTGTAACTCGTCCTTCTTCAAAGCTATGATTTATTAGTCGATCAATATACTCCGCTGCATTATTAGCTTCTTCATTTTCTTCAACCTCTTCTCGACTATTTTGCTGTGCCTTTTGTACCCTTATATGTTGTTCTTCTAATGCAGCCCAATCAACTCTTTTATGAGCAACTTTCAGCACTTTCTTGTAAAAATCATCTTCACTTAGAAGTAACTGACCACACTCGTTAACAAAACGGCTATGCATTTCGTGGGGTGAGAGATTATCGTTTGTCTCGAAGAGTACTTGACGTACTTGTTCTATTAAGAAGTCAATATTGATCATGGCTAGTTATTACAGGTAATCAGAACTCATTCCATTTGTGGAATTTAAGTAACTACAATTGCTATTAACATCAACAAAGGATTTTATTTAATTATTACAAAAACTCCACCACTGCTTTCTTATCAATCATCCAACCTTCTGTAGTTTTGCTAAGTGCCCCTTTTTCTTTTGTATTTATGCGGCAGTTAGTAAATGGTTGATTAAAAAGTGTACAAGCCCTGCCCAGTATATAATTTACATCGTTTAGGGCATAGTCTTGGGCTGCAGTATTGTTGCTTATTGCGTAAGTAGCTGTATTGTCTTTGATAACAATTTCAAAAACCTGCTCACCGTTCTGTTCATTCTTAAAAATATCGTTGCTAAAACCATTTGGCAAGTCGGGCAATTTTGCATACATGGTTGTTTCGGTTGCAATAGCTTGGGCCTTTTTAACCGGTATAGCAGTTACAACTTGTTCTTTGGGCTTTTCACTCAATTGCAGCTGTTGCTTTTCCAATACTTCTATCCGGTTTTGCAGCGCAATAAGGGTTGTATTATCTGCTTTCTGTTGCACATAGGTACCCAATGTGGCAATTTTTCCTTCTAACTTATCGGAATTGTCAATAGCAGTTGTAACATTGAGCTTTGTATCTTTTTTAGGTATCCTTGTAAAAAGTAAAGCACTTAGCCCTAGCCCAGCTAAACCAGCCAGCAAAGCTAGCCAAGTAATTAGGTCAGTTTTCGAACCTTCTTCGCCTTTACTAGTTATATTACTCGCAACTCCTTTGTTTGCACTAGTTGGTGGTGTAGGGATATCTGTGGCTAAGCCTTTTATTAAATAATCCATACTTTTTATATAGCCACTATATTCAGGTAGTTTTTTTCGATAGTCTTTATCTTTGGAGCCTGTAAGATCCATAATTATCTTTTCTTTCAACTTTTGCAATTCTTCAGGAGTCCCGCATGCTATATCTTCCCAGTCATTTACTTTTTCTGATACTCGTATAAGTCCAACTGTATCACTGAATTTTTTTAAACAGTCGTACCCTTGGTTAAATAAACATTTGGACAAAGGGATTCCTTTTTTATATAAAGTAGTATCAGTAGCATAAAAATGCACTGTAGCTTTTATCATTTCAAATTTTATGCTATCTATGTCTTTTTGTTGTTGTGCCCATAAAACGGCTGGTAGCATCAATAAAACTAGTAAGTATTTTTTCATTTAATTTTATTTTAAAGCTTTCTGACAAATTTCTCTGGACAGTTCTACCAAAGAATAATGCATTGCAAAAAAGAAAGGGGAATCGCTTACAGTGTCTCCCGGGTTTAATTTACCCAGTGCTGCAAGGAAGCTATCCCGCAATTTGCCAAAAGCTGCAATATTTGTATTTGGTTGTATAAAGAAAGCTTTGTACTGGTAGAAATCCTTAATTTCTAATTTATTGTTGATTGCCTTGCATAAATCATGGTTGTCAAACAGTTGATTAAAGAATTCTGAAAGGCTAAGCATTATTTCTTGGTAATATTCAGTACTGCTCTGCAACTGAGCATAAGTAATATTTGCTTTTTCCTTTTCTAAATCGTTAAATCCTTTGTAGTTTGAGTTTACTAGTTCAAGCTTTTTTTCGTTAGTATTATCTGCTGAACCAACACCCCAGGCATCATCACTGATACTTATCTTTTCATTGGCAAAATGCACAGCACCCTTTGCAGTAATTACTTTAGGTTCATTACTTTTCTCAATCATAAAATCGGGGCGCACTGCATCGCCTGAAAAAATACCGAGCACTTTTTGGGTAAAACCTTTCAAATCATCTTTTGCTGGAAAAATAAGGTTTAAAAATTCACTTCCCTTTCCAGAGAAACTGATGGTACGGGGCAATGCTACATTATTAAGTTTTGCAAGCCTAGTTATGTAAAAAAGAA
>JAYSWO010000386.1:0-8788 GCA_043717975.1 Ferruginibacter sp.
CACCATTGGGTGCAGTAATATCTGGTTTTAATCTGTCATTACCATTTATCAAAGTACCACCTCTCGATGAGAATGATGCCACGGAAGGCGTATTGCCATACTCAGGTGTGTTTGTGTACAATACTGCCCCTACTGTAATAGCGCCTGCTGCATTGGCTTGCCCAAGTACAGTGCCTGTACCTTGAGTGTTGCCTATAATGGTACCTTCACCTCTATAAATTACATATTTAAATCGTACGTTTCTGTTGCCACCTTTTCTGGTTACAATAATTTTTGCATCTACATCTGCCAATACTACAAATGGACATACTTCAAATGGATCACCACTTAAATTATTTCTATTAAAACCAAATTTTCTCCCACCAAATTGATCTACTAAATAAATATCTAAATCATCTAGCGCACCCAAGGCATCTTTAGCAGAGTAAAATTTATCATCCCATTGAAGCGTGATGGTATACGTACCTTTCGTAAGCGAAATATTTTGGTAAAAGTTGCCACCACCAAAATCGTGCGCTGCACCTACATAGCCCGCTGGTGCTGTAATAGGAGCAAAAACGCCTTCGTAAGATTTTGTACCAAAGTTACCTGCCGATGTAAAATAACTTACACCACTTGCTGTAACATCATCCACGGCTTTTGCAATAACACCATCGGCAAAGAATGGTTCTGTTATGTAGGTAATATCATCTACAATTACATTGCAACCCGAATCTCTTAATGCTTTAATACCTTCTGCAAAATTATCGGCACTTTTAAAACCAGTTCCAAAATACAAGGCAGCATCCGGTGCTACATCATGCACAATTTGCAGCATGGCTCTGCCTTCATCTGTTGCTTTGCCATAAGGATATTCTTCTGCAACTTTTACAGGTATGGTATGCACGGGGTTTCCGGTGCCAGGTAAATCTCCATTTATCACATCCAATTGTGCAGGGTTTCCAAACTTGGTATTATAGCTATCGCTCATTACACCAATTTTAATTCCATTGCCCGAAATTTTCCATGCTTCTTTTGCTTTATCGCTTCGCATAGCTTTATCACCTTGTGTGGTTGTGAGGCCGGTAAAGGCAGATGTAATAGGCGTGTAATAAGGACGTACATATCGTATAAATTGTGGCAGCGCATTTAGCAACGGCAAATTAGCAATGGGGAAAAATCCTGTAATGATAATAGAAGAATCTCCATTATCAACTAAACTATTCATACCATAAGCAGCCGTTTGTAACAATGCTTTTAATGCTTGATAATTTGCTGGGGTTGCAATCACTTCTATCAATACTTCGTTGCTAGAATCTCTAATTAAAAATATATTATTAGTGGCAGTTGTATCCACCAACGAATTAGGGAAATTAAATAACTGTGTAAGTTCTGCACCAATAAGGTTTGCAGTAGTATCGTTGGTAGGTGGCTCGTAGTAAGGAATAATACAATTGGTAAGAATTACCCTTAATGAAGCAGAAGCTGTGCAACCTGCAGCATCGGTAACCGTATAATTATAAATGCCAGGAGCTAGATTTGTTGTAGGGCTACCGCCATAATTGTAAGGGGCTGTACCGCCTGTTGCTACTAGTGTTACACTGCCAGTTGTTTGTCCGCTTTCTATACATACTATTAAAGTATCTGCAGCCGATGTGGTGAGTGTTACATTACAACAAATCGTACCTGTAACTACGCCGCCTGGGGCTATCCAGTTAGATGTTGGTCCTGCTAATGCAAAATTGGTAAGCGTACCGTTGTTATTATTTCCACTAGCATCGGTTAAAGTAAGTTCAGTAGGATTAGCAACTCCTGCAATCCCTTGATTGAAATGATAAGCAGCCATTAATGCAGGGTTTACCTGAATTTCGCAATTCATGTTTGCGGCAATTTGGGCTTGGGATCGTACCGCACTCCAAACCCTCATTTCATCAATGCTGCCATCGAACTTATTACTATTAAAAGTTTCACCATAGGATGCATCTCCAATATATAAATTATCATCGCCGCCATAACCAATGAATCCGACATTGGCTATATTCTGCCCTGCCAAAACACCATCCCTGTAAACTTTTTTCACTTTGGTTACATCGTCGTACGTACAGGCCCAATGGTGCCAGTTACCATCATTGATAAATGGAACATAGAGGTCGTCATTATAGAAATTAAAGATGAAATCATTACCTGAAGTAAATCCGATATGTAATGAAGTATTGTTTGCAGGAAGTCCCGGATCACCCTGGCCAAAAGCAATATCATAGGTATTGGTTGAGTTTCTCTTCAGCCACATTTCCACAGAGAATGACCTGTTGGCAAGGTTAGCATTTGAATTGGAAATAACCACTCTGTCATCGCCACCATCAAAATTTAAAGCAGCACCTTGTGTACTTAATGGGCAAGTTAAACTAAAGGTAGCAGTAGCATCTTTACCTGAAAGCCAGTTGGTATTCATGTAAGCTACATTATCAACTTTTATACAAAATAATAATGGATTATTGGTTGCAACAAAAGTAGAAAGGTTAGTGTTATTACCGTTTTGAATATTTAAATTGGTCAATATATTATCAGAACAAATAAAAGAGGTAAGCAAACTATTTGTACTTACATCTAAAGACGTAATATTATTTTCATTGCAGAAAAATGTTGTCAAATTTGGAAAAACAGATACAATTAATGACGTTAAATTATTTTGCTGACATTGTAAACTCGTAAGTGTATTTGTAACAGGAAGATTTAAGCCCGTTAGTTGGTTATTGGAGCAGCTTAATGTAGTTAAATTCGTATACGGTACAAGGTCTAAAGTGCCTGTTAATGCATTTGAAAATACTAAAATACTACTCAATGCTACATTACCAGTAAGTGTTAAATTACTAATGTTATTAAGGCCACAATTCAACGCTTGTAAATCAGCATTTGAAGCAAGATTAAGCGCTGTTAAATTATTATTACCACAACTTAAATTTTGCAAATTGGTATTTGCCGAAACATTAAGCGTTGTTAAGCTATTGCTACTACAATCTAAAACGAGCAGCAAAGGAAAAGCTTCAATACCCGTTAAATTTGCAATGCCTAATCCATTAACATTAATAGCACCATTAAAGGCAGCTGCTTCACTTACCTGTATTTCAGTATCAGCATTTGTATTAATAGAAGCATTGGCTAATAAAGCATTTTTGAAATTTGCATCTGGAATGTTGACTACCGGGCTACAATTGGTACTAAAAGTAGCTCCGGCATCTTTAAATGCACCCCAGGTTGTTTGCATCTGTGCAGCATTATCTACTTGTATACAAGTAAGTTGTGGGCAATTAAGCAGATTGAAAGAAGTTAAGTTATTATTATTACCATTCTTAATATTAACTGAAGTTAAGTTAGGAGCAAATGCTGCTAAAAAAGTTGTTAATTGTGTTTGCAAAGAAAAATCAAGATTTGTCCAATTAGTGCCACTACCATTAAAAAAAGTAATAAGTGGATTATTTGCAACATTAACTGTAGTCAAGTTTGGCATCTGAATCATCGTTAGCCCTGTCAAGTTTGTGTTTTGAGATAGGTCGATACTGGTAAGTCCTGTTTGGCTAACTTGTAAATCAGTTAAAGCAGTATTGGCTGATAAGTTTATAGAGGTAAATGGATTGTTGTTAGCCGCTAATCTATCTAATGCTGTAAAGGCTTCAATACCAGTAAGGTCATTAATGTTTAAACTAGGTACAGAAATAAAACTATTGTAAGCAGCCGCTTCTGTACATTGTATTTCTCCATCAGCATTTGTATTTATAGCAGCATTGGCAAGTAGCGCCGATTTAAATGCAGCATCGGGTATGGTTACATTACATACAGGCTCACCAATTTGAAATGCGCCAAACGAATTAAGGTTGCCAACATAGAGAGAATTAGGGCTTGATATTACACCAGAAGGCAAAGTCCAGGTTCCAACTTCAAATTTACCAAGTATAAAATTAGCATCATTTGCACCAGGATCTTTATCGGAACTTTGGTATTCAAAAGTAACATCACATTCAGTAAATGTCAATCCTACATTGGTAATACCCCAAATACGATTCACACTTTTGCTTGCAAAAATTCCTGAAGTATTGATATTTGGATGATCAACACCCGAAGTACGTACTTTAACTGCTCCTCCAACGGTAAAGCTTGGATTTAACGTAACAGGTGCATATTTAAATTCATCGCCTACCGGAAAAAATTTGGTTCCAGGTGTTTGTATGTCTCGCTGCACATCTCCATATACATAAGAAGTTGAACTTGCAGTTACTATAACAGCATCAGCTAATTTCAAAGTATGTAAAAAATTTGTATAAATTTTCCCAATATTTAAAGTAAGCGTTTCATTAACTATTACATCACCATCAAGGTATATGTTGTTGGCATTGTTCATAGTTAAAGACTTGATCTGTCCATTAGATCCACTTATAGTTTGGCTAAAACTTCCACTGAAAGTAAGGTTGTCTAAATTTATGATACCATTATTTGTAACTGTGCTGCCGGTAAAGTTTAATGCAGAACCTGCAGAAATAGCCGATCCATTATCAACTATTATAGTGCCACCCATTGTTCCAGCATTTAGTACCAAATTACTATTGTTGGTGGCTCGCACAATACCAGAATTTACAATATTATTTACTGCATTTATGGTAGCTGTACCTCCGCCATTAGCTACTATAACTCCTGCTCCAGAACTAAACAATGCATTGGCACTTGTAGCTGCTATTTCAGCACCATTGGTTAGTGTAATGGTTCCATTGTTCAGGTATAAGTTCGAAAAACTAAATAAACCTCCAACCGTTAAATTGGTGCCACTTACTATACTAGCTGTTGATGTACCGCCTCCAACTGTTGAAAAAATACAACCATTAGCAATGGTAACTGTTCCATTTAATAATGAACCGCCATTGATAGTTAATGTAGAGCCGTTTCTGAATTCTGCCGATGCTCCACCAGCTGTTACATCTAAGCTACCAGCCACCTGCAAAGTTCCAAAGCAATCAAAATCAACACCACCACCGTTTAGCAAATTAAAATTAGCTCCTGCCATAATATTGAGTTGGCCAGTGGCACTTAATACTAATTGGTCTATAAATTGGTTGGTGGAAACCTCTACCGTGTGCCCATTTAATATAGTAACTACATTGCTATTAAATCCATTAGGAATTAATGCTGCTGCAACCCAAGTAGTACCGTCAAACCTTTCCCAAGTACTAATATTGTTCCAATTTGCTGGGCCAGCCGATCCGGTTCTATAATCCCCTAGCGTTTGTGCATTAGCACTATGTGTGGTTAATGTGAGCAAGCTAATTAAAAATATAAAAGCTGAATAAGCTATTCTCTTTTTTATAAATGATAATTTAAATGACGATTTTTTTGAGATGATTTGAAGCAGTGGAAAATGATACATGGTAATAATTTTTTAAAAATGGTAAATGCGAACTTTTTTACCGTAGGGGCGGTAGTTATCTAGTGTTGGGGGGCACTATTTCAATAATGTTGGGGATGTTGTTCTAAGAAACAGATTGGTCGTCAAAAGGTATAGAAGGATTGTATTGACTTTGTTGGTAATAATCATTTGTGGCAGCTATAAAGCTCACCCCCGTAAACAATAGCTGTCCACAAATGATAATGCAAATATCTAATCAAATACAAATTTTACTGTATACATATTCACCATTAATTCGTACATTTTCATCAAATTGTAGGACAAACTGTGCGGGAGTAGGAAAAATTCGTCATTTTGAAAATATTTATACTGTAAATGCCGTTTTTGTGAATTTTTTTTACGGACTTTGCAATATCCTTCTTACCCTTTGAAGAGAATATAAACAATAGATTTGTCTATTACGATTGCACCCCCATTTGCAAGCGAACAAGTTTGTTTTACATGTAATTCAAAAAAAGAAAATACTTTATTGTAAAATGATAAAGCCTTTTGCTACCATTAAAACTTTTGTATGCCTAGCACTTATATGTGCATGTATGAGTTTATGTGCGCAAACGTCACTTGGGTATGAGAGTGTATCTGCTGCACAAGGTTTATCGCAGGGTATGGTATATGATATTTTGCAAGATAAAGAAGGCTTTATATGGGTAGGCACAAAAGATGGACTAAACAGATACGATGGTTATAGTTTTAAAGTATTTACCAACGACCCTTATAATGCCAAAAGTTTAAGCAGCAATACCATTAATAAATTGTTTGAAGACAGCAAAGGGAGAATTTGGGTAGGTACTGAAAACGAAGGTCTAAATATTTATGATAAAAAAAGCGGTGATTTTTTAAGAATCCTACATAGTAATACAAATGAAAATGGGCTCTCGAATAATATCATAAAATGGATCGAAGAAATGCCTGATGGTAGGATGTTAATAGCTACTGATGATGGTAAGATAAATATTATTACGCTAAAGAATAATTTTTTAGACAAAAATGTAGCACCAATTATTAGCAAGATATCATTACCCAATAATACCAAAGTGTATGGTATAGGTAATGATAAAAATAAAAACACTTGGATTGGAGGTATGGATGGGGCTGTATATAAATACGATGGGGCGAAAAATAATTTTATTAAATTACCCAATGCACAATTGCTCAACAATGGTTATTTTACTAATGAGCAAACGGCATTAATTAATAGCAACCTCTATTTATATGATGGAAAAGATGTGACCCCATTATTTGATACGAGTAAAATACCCCAAGGCAATATTATTTTTAAACCCAATAGTACGCTATGGGATAAGCATCATAGAGAACTTTCGTTTTATGATGTAAGCACTTGGGCACCTAATAAAACAATTAATTGGAATCTAAAACTACCTACAGAAAAAAGAATTGTTTACCCTTTTATATTTGACCACTCAGGTATGTTGTGGTGTGGTACGGTAGGGTATGGGTTAAGAAAGTATAATGTAGCTAGCGATAAATTTAATGCACAACTTAATGCATACAGCATTTATAATATAGTGCCCAATACAGATAACGATATATTTTTAGGAGATGTTGGGTACAGCTGGAAAAGGCTACAAAATAAAACAATACAAGAAGTAGCTTTTGCAAAAATACCACAAGTAACACAAATAGATAATTTGGTTATTGCAAGAACGGGAGACTATTGGCTCAAAAGCGATGATAAAGGGTATTTTAAATATAACCCTATCAGCAATAAACTAACACATTACCCATCTATAAATAATTATTCAGGAATGGGTTCTAAACAACCCATTATTGAAGATAGTAGAAATCAAATTTGGTTTGCTGGCTTAGGGGGCATATTTATGTTGTTTCATACTACTACTGAAAAAGTAACAACACTAAATATTAATACCAATGCAGCCAAACCAATGCCTGAATATGCAGTATCCACGGCACTATACGAAGACAAAAATGGCGTGTATTGGGTAGGCACTTTAGATGGTTTTGCAAAAGTGATTTTAGTCGACGAAAAAAATACAGCAACACAAGTAAAATGGTATTACAATAATAATAACCCAAATTCGCTTAACTATAATCATGTTTCTTGCTTTTTAAATGACCCAACCAATGCCAATTATTTATGGATAAGCACCAAAGGTGGTGGATTGAATAGGCTGGAAAAATCTACCGGGAATTTTTCGCACCTTACCGTAAAAGATGGCTTGCCAGATAATGTTGTGTATGGGTTATTGGCAGATGATGCTGGCAATATTTGGGGCAGCACTAACAAAGGTCTTTTTTGTATGAGCCCATCCAATAATGATAATAATAAAAAATGGACTTTTAGAAATTTTACCAAAGCAGATGGTTTGCAGGATAATGAATTTAATACAAATGCATACACAAAATTATCCAATGGACATTTGGCTTTTGGTGGCGTAAATGGATTAAATATTTTTGATCCAAAAGAAATTTTAGCTAAAAATTTTACACCTCAGGTTTTTATTACAAATATCTTGGTGAACAATTTACCGGTGTTACCAAATGATAAAACAGGAGTATTAAAAAACACCATTGAGCAAACAGAAAACATTTCGCTGAATTACTTACAAGATATACTCACACTAGAGTTTGTGGCGCTAGATTTTACCACAGCTTCACAAAATAAATACCGGTATAAATTGGAAGGTGCTGATAAAGATTGGATAGAAGCAGGTACAAATAGGAGTGCTACCTATTTACATTTGCCTGCGGGTAAATATATTTTTAAGGTGCAAGGCAGCAATAGCAAAGGCGTATGGAGTGAGCATATTGCCGAACTAAAAATAAATGTACTGCCGCCATGGTGGCGCACTTGGTGGGCTTATTTATTTTATTTATTGATAGCTGCTGTTGGGGTAAGAGCATATTTTAAATTTAAAGTAAAAGAAGCAAAACTGCAAAACCAATTAAATTTTGAACAGCAAGAAGCCAAGCGAGTAAAAGAATTGGATGCGGTAAAAACACAATTATATACCAACATTACGCATGAGTTTCGTACGCCACTTACCGTAATATTGGGTATGGCGCAGCAAGTAAAAGATAAACCTACAGAGCATTTTGATAATGGTATGAACATGATAATGCGTAATGGAGAAAATTTGCTTAAGCTTGTAAATGAAATGCTCGACTTATCAAAACTAGAGAGTGGAAAAATGGAATTGCATTTAATGCAAGGAGATGTAATACATTTTTTACGATACATGGTAGAGTCGTTTCAATCATTGGCAGAAAGCCAAAAAAAACAGTTTCACTTTTTATCAGAAATAGATAGTTTGTATGTAGGGTATGATGGGGAAAAGCTACGACAAATTGTTACCAATTTATTATCGAATGCATTAA